>CAZCBD010000035.1:0-16952 GCA_964496755.1 uncultured Melioribacteraceae bacterium | reverse complement strand
TAAAACTTATATTATAAATTAATTCCTTTAATAAATCTTTATATAAAATTAAGTGGATTTTCGAGAAAAGCCGGCGAAGAAGTAAGAGCTGCAATTGCTGATTTTTCGGGGCAAAGAAAAATCAAATCAATTATATTGGATTTGCGTGGAAATCCCGGAGGGCTACTTGATGCTGCAATTGATGTATGCGACAAATTTTTAGTACGTAATAGTACTATTGTTACTGTTAAAGGACGCGATTCTTTAAATGTAAGTAAGTATATTTCCAAAGAAGAACCTATTGCTAAGAATGAAAAATTGGTTGTATTAATAAATGGCGGCTCAGCTTCGGCTTCGGAAATTGTGGCGGGTGCAATTCAAGATCATGATAGGGGTATTATTATTTGGGCTAATTCTTTTGGCAAAGGATTAGTGCAAACTATAGTTCCGCTTTCGTATAATACTTCTTTAAAATTTACTACTGCCAAATATTATACCCCGAGCGGTAGATGTATTCAGAAAATCGATTATTCAAAAAATTCAGATTTGTTTTTAACGAAAAGTAATTTGACGAAAATGGAATTTACTACCGATAATGGCAGAACGGTTTTTTCAAAAGGTGGAATTTTGCCCGATTCTATTGTTAATGTGCAGATAAGTTCCGGACAAGTTAGAGATTTATTATTCAAAGGTATGTTTTTTAAGTTTGCTTCTTTTTATCACAATGTGAATGATAATATTAATCTTTCGAATTTAAATGAAAAAGATTTGTTTGAATCCTTCAAAGTATTTTTGAAAAACGAAAAATATTTATATAAATCCGATTCGGAGATCTTGATTGATGAATTAAAACTGACATATCAAAAGGAAAAATATAATGGAAAGATTGGTGAAAAGATTCAAGAATTAATTGAACTTTTCAAAAGAGAAAAGCAAAAGGAAATTGGTTTTTATAAAAAGCAAATCTTAAAATTTATAAAAATCGAATTGGCTTCAAGAATAGAAGGCCAAAAGGGAATGATTTTGGAATCGCTAAAAAATGATGAACAGTTTAATGTGGCGTTAAATATTCTAAGGGATGATAGATTGTACGGAGATATTCTTGGAAATAATTGAGTTTATTGCTGAAACGGGTTTGTTTTTATTGATTGGTGGTTTTGCCGGTTTTTCGTCGGGAATGCTTGGTATTGGCGGGGGAGTGATCTTTGTACCGGCTTTATATTTTTTATTGCCATTAGTAGGTGTTGCAGAAGCGGTGATTCCGTCCACTGCAATAGCTACAAGTTTATTTTCGGGTAGTTTCTCGGCGGCAAGTTCTGCATATAATCATATTATCAGTAAAAACTGTGAAATTAAAAAAGCTTTTTTTTTGGCATCGGGAAGTGTAATAAGCGCTACAATTATTCCAAGATTGGTTGTTACTCTTAATCCGGATATTTTGAAAACGGTTTTGGTAATTGTACTTTTTTTTGTAGCAATTAAATTACTGACATCAAATCATAATAATGAAGCAGTGTATGTACTGAAAGATATTTACTTAATTGTTGTGGGGTTAATTGTAGGTACTTTATCGGCTTTTTGCGGAATGGGTGGTGGAGTAATTTTAGTACCGGCTTTAATTTATTTTACAAATATTGGAATGAAAAAATCTGTAGGTACTTCGGCTTTGGTTGTTGCAATTACAATGTCAACCGCTACTATTAATTATGCAATGTTAAGCATTGATAAAACAGGATTAAGTGAAAGTATTATTAAATATTCCGTTGGAATTCCTTTTGCTTTCGGTGCCTTTTGGGGAGCAAGAATTGGTGTTAAATATGTGAACAAATTTTCTACATCTACATTAAAAAAAATATTTTCAGTATTTTTACTATTTATGATTTTTTCTATGGTGTATAAAATTTATTTTTAGAAATTAAAATTTAATAAATATATTTTTAACTGAATTCAGGTGCGTTTGGTTATTAAATTAATAATTAAGCGGAGGTAAAAAATGTCAAAAACTAAAATGGGAAAACACAAATTTAAAGCGGAAGTAAATCAACTACTAAACATTTTGGTGCATTCGCTTTATACTAACAAAGAGATTTTTTTACGAGAATTAATTTCAAATGCGTCTGATGCATTGGACAAATTACGTTTTGAATCAACAAAAGGAAGCGAAATAATTGATGCCGATTTGCCTTATGAAATCAACATTTCTTTTGATAAAGATAAAAATACAATCACTGTTTCCGATACCGGTATCGGCATGTCGGCCGATGAATTGGTGAAAAATATCGGCACAATTGCAAAATCAGGTTCAGCCGAATTTCTAAAAAAACTTTCCGAAGAAAAAGAAAATACTACTAATATTATTGGAAAATTCGGGGTCGGGTTTTATTCGGTTTTTATGGTGGCAAAAGAAGTAATAGTTAAAACCAAATCATACAAGAAAGACGAACCGGCTGTTCAATGGGTTAGCGATGGTTTGGGAAGTTACGAGATTGTTGAAATTGAAAATAAAAAACGCGGAACCGATATTGAAATTATTTTGAAAGAGGATGAAAAGGATTTTGCCGATAAATTTAGAATTGAAAGCATTATTAAAAAGCATTCTAATTTTGTTTCTTTCCCGATTAAGGTTGATGGCGAACAGGTTAACAAAATTTCTGCTATTTGGCGTGAACCAAAATCTTCGGTTACCAAGGAACAATATAATGAGTTTTATAAATTCTTAACTTATGATATGCTTGAGCCGGCAATGATTATTCACAAATCGGTAGATGTACCTATTCAGTTCAATTCATTGTTATTTATTCCTCAAAAAAATGATGATTTGTTCGGTTTTAATCGTGAGAAATACGGACTTGATTTGTACATTCGCAGGGTTTTAATTCAACATCAAAATAAAGATTTATTGCCCGAATATCTTTCTTTTGTAAAAGGTGTGGTTGATTCGGAAGATTTACCGTTGAATATTTCGCGCGAAACTTTACAAGAAAATATTGTTTTTACTAAAATTTCAACCGCAATTACAAAACAGGTTTTGTCGCATTTGGAAGAAGTTAGTATTAACGATACTGAAAAGTATAACGAATTTTGGAAAGAGCATGGTAAAATATTTAAGCTTGGGTATGGTGATTATGCAAATAGAGAGAAATTTACTAAACTTATTAGATTTAATTCGTCCCACTCCGAAACCGAATATACTTCGTTAGATCAGTATATACACCGTGCAAAAGAAGAGCAAAAAGAAATATATTATGTTTACGGCGCTTCTCGTGATGCAATTGAAAAAGATCCGCACTTGGAGATTTTTAAAACAAAGGGTTTGGAAGTATTGTATTTGTATGAACCCGTGGATGAATTTTTAATGACTTCTATTTTGAAATACAATGATTTTGAATTCAAATCAATAGACCAAGTTGATCTTTCTAATCTGGATAAATTTGAATCTGAAAACAAGCAAGAAAAACAAGTGGAAGAATTATCGAAAGATGATGAAAAAGCTTTTGAAGAGTTACTTAAAAAAATAAAAGAAATTTTGGGAGATAAGGTTACGGAAGTAAAGATTTCCCAACGGTTGAATGAAAGCCCTGTTTGTCTTGTGAATCCGGATAATTCAATTTCATCATCGATGCAGAAAATCATGCAACTGGTTAATAAAGACGCTTCGATACCGAAAAAAATTTTTGAAATTAACAAAGATCACACAATAATCAGAAATTTGATTTCGGTCTTTAAAACAAATCCGGAAGATGAATTTATTAAAGATGTTACCGAACAATTATTTGAATCTTCTTTGTTGTTGGAGGGCTATTTAGCCGATCCTCATAAACTTGTGGGAAGAATGAATAAAATATTAGAAGAAACTACAAGTTCACATATTAGATAAAAAATAATAGAAAATCCGGCCGATGTGTGCCGGATTTTTTTAAAAGGAATTGAAATGGAAAATTTAATTTCACAACCGGAAATATTTTCTCTTTGGTATAGAATGGCTGTTGCTCTTTTAATTGGGCTATTTATAGGATTGGAACGAGAACGAAGGAAAATTGAAGGAGATAAAGCTTTTGCCGGTGTACGAACTTTTCCGTTAATTTCATTACTCGGATTTGCATCCGGTATTCTTGCCGAAAAGATTAATCCGTTTATTTTGTTGGCAATTTTCAGTGGGTTTGCACTTTTGATTGCAATATCATACTTTTTTTCGGCCAAAAGAGGAGAGCAAGGTGGCACCTCGGAGGTTGCAATGATTCTTGTATTTGTGATGGGAATATTGGTTTATTTTCATTTTGTTTTGTTTTCTGCTGCCTTGACAATTGTAATTGCCATTTTACTTACATATAAAACGGAGTTTAGAAAATTAGCCGGTGCAATAGAAAGAGAAGATTTATTTGCTACAATTAAATTTGCCATTTTAACAATTATTATTTTACCTCTTTTGCCTGATAAAGCTTTGGGACCCTTAGGTGTTTTTAATCCACGAAAAATTTGGTATTTAGTAGTTTTAATTGCGGGAATTAGTTTTATAGGATATGTACTATTTAAGATTATAGGCACAAAAAAGGGGATACCTATTTTATCAATTCTAGGTGGCATTGCTTCAAGCACGGCATTAACATTATCCTTTACCGAGCGTAGCAAAGATGCACCGGCTCTTTCCAGAAATTTTGCCGCAGGAATTTTGTTGGCTTCTTCAATAATGTTTCCCAGAGTTTTAATTATTATCGGAATATTAAATTTTAGCCTTGCCGAACAATTGTTTTTACCATTTGGAATTTTAACTGTTTCCGGATTGTTAGGCAGTTTTGTTTTATGGCACAAAAAGAATTCTATTGATGTCAAAAATTTTGATATTAAAAATCCTTTCAAAATGTTGTTTGCAATAAAGTTCGGATTAATTTTTACTGCTATTCTTTTTATTTCAAAATTAGCACAAATGTATTTTGGAGATAGCGGAGTTTATTTAACAGGTATATTTGCCGGTGTTGCCGATGTGGATGCCATTGCTTTATCAATTACAAATTTGGTGGGCGGTTCATTAAATTTAAGTGTTGCAGCAGTTGCAATTGTATTAGCTGCATTTTCAAATTCTATTACAAAAGCTGTAATTGCTTCAACATTAGGAACAAAAGACTTGCGTAAAAATATTATTAAAGGGTTTTCATTTTTACTTTTCGGGTTTATTATTATTATGTTAATTCAGTAGTTTTTTTGTTCCGAATTATTTTTTGGTACAAATCTTTGCAAAAAATATGCAGTTAAAATTATTCCCGCCCCTAAAACAAGTTTGATAATATTAGCATCTTCCGAAAAAACAATTAATGATACCAATATTGCTACCGGTATTTTTAAATTGTTAAAAACAGCTAATGTTGCAGTAGAAACAAGCCTTGCCCCCTTGTTCCAAAGGAAAAAACAAAGTCCGGAAGAAATTATCGAGAGATAAATAATAGTTAAAATCTGTTTTGAGGTTAAAATAATTGAAGATAATTCAACGGTAAAAAAAGATAAAACCAAAGTAACAATAGAAGCTCCGCTAAAAAGTATTGCAAAAATTGAATGGTCGCTTACATTTTTAATTTCATTCATTGCTTTTTTATAAAAAATTTGTCCGCCGGCAAAGCAAATATTTGAACCTTGAATTAATAAAAATCCTATCAATAAATTATTATCCGAAAGCCCTTTATAGCTTATTATGCCGGCTCCTAATACCGAAAGCAAAGCAAGAAGAAAAAACGCAGAATGAAATTTTCGATTTAAAATATCATTTATTAAAGTAATATAAATTGGCGTGAATATAGTGAATAAAGCAACTTCGTAAGCTTTTAAAAATTGATAAGCATAAATATAGACGGCATACATTATACCGTATTGAATAGCTCCAATAAAAAAAAGTTTAACAAAAACCGATTTCGGAATGTTTTTTAATTTGAGAAAAGGTAAAAATACAATCATTGAAATAAATAATCTGGCAAAAGCAACAAAATTAGAATCAATCCCAACAAGGTTTCCTTTAATTAAGCCGAAAGAAAATGCCCAAATAAAAGAAACAACAATCAGATAAATCATTTAGAATTGCCTCGCCAAATGCTCATTGCTTCGTCAAAGGGTTCAATTGCCCGTGGAATTGCACCGTGCATATATGAAATAATTGCACCATAATTTACAATCGGTATATCAACAAGTTTTGCCTGCTTTATTCTTGTTTGCATTGCTTTACGAGTAATCATGCAAGCGGCGCAGTGAATAATTAATTTGTATTCGGAAACATTATCAGGGAAATCGGCACCATTGCGTACGTCAATTATTAAGTCTTTTTTTGTATGGTTTCTTATCCAACGTGGTATTTTTACTTTACCGATATCATCTTCTTGTGCGTGATGTGAGCAAGCTTCGGCAATTAATATTTTATCACCGTTTTCCAGTTCGTCCACTTTTTTTATTGCTCTAACAAATTCGGGTAAATCGCCTTTGTATCTTGACATTAGGATCGAAAAAGTTGTAAGTGGAATACTTTCGGGTACATCGGCGGCAACACGCATAATAGCTTGACTATCAGTAATTACAAGCTTTGGGGGTGAATTTAGTTTATCTAATGCCGCTCTTAATTCCTTATCTTTTGCAACAACAACAATTGTGTCTTCGTCAAGAGCTTCTCGTATTGTTTGAACCTGCGGCATTATCAACCTGCCTTTTGGTGCTCCAAGATCGATAGGAACTACAAGTACAATTACATCATGCTGTTTAACCAAATCACCAATAAGTGAAGGTTCCGATTCCGAAGGCATCATTCTGGCCATTTTTCTTTTTAAATTTTCTATGCCGTCTTTTGTTTGGCAAGAAACTTCGAATATTCTGAAAGGTACATTTGCCAGTTCGTTTTGTAATTCATCAGAAATGCCCAAATCTTTTTTGTTAATAACAATTGCCGAGGGCACGTCCAGTTTTTGAATGTGTGAAATTAAATTTTTATCATATTCGGAAAGTTTCGATTGTCCGTCAACAACAAGTATTATAAAATCGGCTTTCGAAATTTCTTTATAGGATTTATCAATTCTCATTTTACCTAATTCACCAACGTCATCCAGACCGGCAGTATCAACTAAAACAACCGGACCAAAGGGAAGTAGCTCCATTGCTTTTTTTACAGGATCGGTTGTTGTGCCGGGAGTATCGCTTACAATTACAAGCTCTTGTCCGATAAATGCGTTAACCAAAGATGATTTGCCGGCATTTCTGCATCCGGCAAAAACTATATGTTTTCTTTCAGATTGTGCTACTTTACTCAATTTCAATTCCTATTTCTTGGTGAATAATAATTTTCAATTCTTTTTCCGAAACTATTTCGCTTTTTTTCAAAGCTTCAATAAAAGGTATTTTTTCTTTTTCAGATATCTTAACAATCTCTTGAATCTTATCATATCCGAATTTTGTTATCAAAGCCGCGGCAATTGCTGTTGTGTTAATTAAATTGCTTTTGCATTTTTCTTTGTTTGCAGTAATATTTTCAATGCAGTTTTTAGCAAGATTATAATTTGAATTCCGAAGCAACTGAAGAGACTTCAAAAATAAATGTGCAATTAATGGTCCGAAAGCATTTAATTCAAGATTACCGGCAGATGCTAAATTTGCAATCATAGAATTATGACCTTTAACCATTTCGGCAATTTGGATAGAAGCTTCTAAAATTACAGGGTTTATTTTGCCCGGCATTATGCTGCTACCGGCTTGCATAGGGGGCAATGAAATTTCGCCTATTCCTCCAACCGGGCCGCTGGAAAGGAATCTGAGGTCGTTGCAAATTTTAATAATTGAAGTTGCGCCGGCTGTTACAATTCCGTGTACCTCGGTAAAGACATCCATATTTTGTGTGGCATCAATTAAATCTTCCGCTTTTGCGATAGGCAAGGCGGTGATTTTTTTTAGCTCGCTATTTACGTTCAAAACGTAATCTATGGGGGCGGAAATTGCATTACCTACAGCCGTGCCGCCAAGGTTTACTGAGCGTAAGCGTTCTTCGGCATTATAAAGACGCCATCTATCGCGCGCTATGGCTTGAGCAAATGCTCCGAATTCTTGTCCCATGGAAATTGGTACCGCATCTTGAAATTGTGTTCTTGCTAGTTTGATAATTCCTTGAAATTCTTGCTCTTTTTTTTGCAAAGCATTTTGTAGGACTGCATATGATTCTGCAAGTTCGCGTAATAAATTAATTGATGCAATTTTAACGGCAGTTATATAAGTGTCATTTGTTGATTGCGACATATTTATATCATCAATAGGGTGAATAAATTGATAGTCGCCACATTCTTTGCCCATCAACAATAGTGCACTGTTTGCAATTACTTCATTTATATTCATGTTTAAAGATGTGCCGGCACCACCTTGATACGGATCCGAAATTATTTTTTCATAAACCGAAGTTGAATTGCTATCAATACAATTATCAACTTCATCAATTAGATTATCAATAGCTTCTTCTATGTAACCGAATTTTTTGCCGTTCAATTTTTTGATTTTAAAATTTGTAATTGCTGCAGCAAGTTTTACTTGGTAATAAGCTTTAATTAAATGCAGATTTATTTTTTCACCTGTGTTTACAAAATTATTCTTACTTCGTAAGGCATGAATTCCGTATAATGCATTTTGGGGAATTTTAAGTTCGCCAAGTGAATCTTTTTCAATTCTCATAATGATCTTTTATTTTGTTTTCTACAAATATAATAAAGATGAACTTGATTAATCTACATAGAATTGAATTAACTTAAAGCTATTTGTATATTTTCATATTGAATTAATGGAGATAATATGCAGATTTATAATACGTTAACAAAACGGAAGGAAGAATTTAAACCGATAAATCCGCCTAATGTAACAATGTATATGTGTGGCCCAACTGTTTATGATTATTTTCACATTGGAAATGGCCGGTCGTTTATTATGGCGGATATTTTTAGACGGTATCTTGAATACAAAAAATATAATGTAAAATTTGTAATGAATCTTACGGATGTTGATGATAAAATCATAAAGAAATCAAATCAGCAGAACGTAAGTGCAAAAGAAATATCCGAACAATATATTCAAGCTTTTATGGAAGACATTGAGAAATTGAAAATAAAAAAAGCCAATGTATATCCTAAAGCTACAGAACATATGAATGAAATTGTCGATATAATTAAAACACTTGAAACCAAAGGAATTGCTTATAACATTGATGGAAATGTTTTTTATAACGTAGAAAAATTTAAAGAATACGGTAAATTGAGTGGTAAAAATGTTGATGATTTGGAAGTGGGTGCAAGAATAGAAATTAATGAAGAGAAAAAAAATCCTTTGGATTTTTCGTTATGGAAAAAAGCCAAAGAAGGTGAACCTTTTTGGGAAAGTCCTTGGGGAAGCGGAAGACCCGGCTGGCACATCGAATGTTCGGCAATGAGTATGAAGCATTTAGGAGAAACTATCGATATACATGCCGGTGGGAATGATCTGATTTTTCCGCATCACGAAAATGAAATTGCCCAAAGTGAAGCTTGTACAGATAAATCGTTTGTTAACTACTGGATTCATTTCGGATTTTTAAATATTAAAAACGAAAAAATGTCTAAATCACTAGGTAATTTTTTTACAGCCAGAGAAATACTTAAAAAATATTCGGCCGAAACAATCAGAGCTTTTTTTATTCAATCACATTATGCCGGGCCGTTAAATTTTACCGAAGAGCTTTTGCAGGCGGCAGAAAGCGGATTGAAAAAAATTACTGCACTTGCTGAAAAAATAAATTCCGAATCGAAAAAAAATATTAAAGACGGAATTAAACCCGATTTGGATTTTTCAAGTTTTTACACTGCTTTTGAAAAAGCAATGGACGATGATTTAAACACTCCCAAAGCTGTTGCAGTAATTTTTGATTTTGTGAAGACCATTAATAGGCTAATTGCTGAAAATGAGAAAATTAATTCCGAGTTTTTTATTGAAGCCAAGGAATTTTTGCAAAATACAGCGGTAAATGTTTTTGGAATTATAGATTTCGAAAAATCAACTGTTGTAAGCAATTCACTGGAAAATGAATTGATTGAATTGTTGATTAATTTAAGAGCCGATGCAAAGAAAAATAAAAATTATGAATTGGCCGATAAAATTCGTGATGAACTTAAAAATATTGGTGTTGAATTAAAAGACGGTAAAAATAGAACAGAGTTTTCTAAAATATAAATGAACAAAGATATTAAATTGAATATATTTTTTACGGTATTAATTTTTATTGCGGTTGTTTTTTTTCTTTGGCAATATGTTTTCCAAATTTATGAAGTGAGATTTCAATTAAATTCGGATGTATATTTTGCTAACGAAGCCAGTGAAATAAAAATTGTGGCGGTTCCGTTAAACTCATTTGGTTACAAAGCACCGTTTAGAAAAGTAAAGACTGAATATAGAATTGAAAAAGGGAAAGATTTAGTTAAAGTATTATTAATTGATAATAAAAATGGTATATTAATTTTACAAACGACACTTCTTTCGGGTGAGGTTGAAGTGATAGCAACAACAAATAAAACTATTTTCCCCAATATTATTCGGATTAAGATAAATCCAAATTTAACTTAAATTATTTTGAGGAGAACGAAATGAAAAAAATAAAATTATTAATTTTAACGATAGCATTGAATTTGATGTTTGCTCAGGGCACGGCAGGTGTTTCATCTAGATATGAATTCCGTTCTCTAATTGATATGCCCACCGCCGGAATATTGGATAGGGGAAATGCTTCTGTGTTGATAAACTTTTTGCCGTCCGGAGTAATGGTTACTAAAATGGAAGTTGGAGTATTTAAAAACTTTAGTTTCGGCATTTCTTATGGAGCTGCAAATGTTATTGGAACGGGAAATCCGGAATGGTATAAATTGCCCGGAATTAATGCAAGATTGCGTTTATTTAATGAAACTCTCTCAAATCCGGCAATTACAATCGGATTTGATTCCCAAGGTAAAGGCCTTTATGATGATGTTTTAGAAAGATTCGAAATAAAATCGCCCGGTTTCTTTGTCGCAATTTCTAAGAATTATAATTTTATGGGATTTATTTCTTTGCATGCGGGAATCAATTATTCTTTGGAAAGAGAAGATGGTGACAAAGATGCCAATATGTGGATTGGTGTGGAAAAAAGTCTTGGCGATGTGGTTTCTCTTGTAATGGAATATGATTTTGCAATTAATGATAACTCTGCACGCTCTTGGGGTGATGGGAACGGATACCTGAATGCTGCTGTTAAATGGTCTGTAGGCAAAGGTTTTACTATTGGAGTGGAATTTAGAAATTTAGTTGATAATAAAAAAAGAGCAAATTTTTATGCTGCAGATAGAGCAATACGAGTTGAATATATTACTCCTATTTTTACGAGAAATTAACTCTTTTTTGTAGTAAGTATTTTATTCTTGTATACATTTTGTTACAATATTTGTAATTAATTGAACAGTTAAGTTTTTTTTGAATTAAAAATAGAACATTTACAAAGCTTTTTTAGGCATACATATTGAATTATAGCGGTAATCTAATTGGAGGATGGTAAAATGAAAAAATTAAATTATTTAATACTATTTGCAGTGGCTTTATTCTTTACTGCTTGCTATACTCAATTTGGAGCTGCCGATAGATATAGCGATGACGAAGAATATTATTCTTCCGATACAAACTACGAGGATGACTATTATAATGACAATGAGGGTTATTATTCCAATAGGTATGACGATGATACGGATATTAATTTTTATTTTGGTTCTCGTCCTTATTACAGTAGATATTTTTGGGGATACTATCCCAGTTTAATTTCGATTGGTTATTATAACTATGGATGGGATCCGTATTTCGATTTATCTTATTATTCTTACTGGGATTCGCCTTATAGTTGGTATTATAGGAACCCGTATTACAGATACAGGTATTATAATACTTTCTACTATACGCCTACTGTCAGATATAGAAATACGGTTACAACCAGATTTAGGAATGCCGGTACAAGAAATTATTTGACCAGAAATTCTGTTTTACGAAGAAATTCCGCAACTACTGCCTATAGAACAACAACCGGCAGAACCGTATTAAGTAAAACCAGATCAAACAATAGAAAAGTTTACAGAACTACAGGCGGGTCTTCAATCACTAGAAGTTCAGTGCTAAGGACATCAAGAAATAGTTCGGTATTCAGAAAAAATACAAAAAGAAAATCCGATAGAAATGTAATTCGACGTTCAAGAGCCTCTTCTTACAGAAATAATAGCTACAGAACAAGCAAAAGTTATAGACTAAAGAAAAGGACAGATTCAAATAATTCTAATCGAATTTTAAGAAGCAGAGCCAGTTCTTTAAGAAAATCAAGTAAAAGTACAAATAATAGAACATACAGAAAGAAAGTTTACAATAAATCAAGAACTAACCGAAGCTATAGAAGTAGATCGAATAATAGTAGCTCCCGCAGTTACCGTTCATCTTCAAAAAGATCTTCTTCAAGCAGAAATTCTATAAATAGGTCTTCCGTGAATAGATCTTCTTCAAGTAGAAATTCTTCTAATAGGAGCTATATGAGAAGCTCTTCAAATAGTGGTTCTTCCTCAAGAAGTTCTTCTAGTAGGAATTCATCTAGAAGTTCCTCAAGCAGAAGCTCCTCAAGTAGAAGTTCCTCAAGTAGAATCAGAAGATAAACTTTTTTTATTAATTATTGTGAGAGTGGGATCATGAAGAAATATATTTTGGCTTTATTAGTGGGCATGTCATTTATTTCGGCTCAGACTTATGTTGATGCGTTACGTTTATCTAATTCAACGTATTCTACATCGCCCCGAACTTTGGGCATGAGCAATACTTTTGTGGCGGTAAGTAATGATTATTATGGAAGTTTTTTTAATCCGGCCGGACTTGGATTAATGAAGTATTCTCAATTTGTGTATGATGTAAATATTGATGGAAATCAAAACAATACAAATTTTTTTAATGTTCGGAGAAATACATTTAAAAAAGAATTTCATTCAGGAAACATTGGATTTGCAATTCCACTACCGGTAAGACGTGGAAGCATGGTGGTTTCTTTTGGTTATAATACAAATACCATTTTCAATAATAAATTTAGTTTTAACGGTTTCAATGCGGGGCAGAATTCTTATGTACAATATTTGGTTTCGAATAATGATAAATTAGCCTATGATTTAGGTTTAAGTTACCCGATTTACGATTCTCAAAATAAAATAACCGGTTACGGTTCAATTTTTAACGGGCGCTTACAACAAAGTGGTACCATTGAAGAATCCGGCAAAATTTCAAAGTATCAATTTTCGGCTTCGGTTCAGGTTATGCCCAATATTTATGTCGGGGGTACTTTAAACATTTATTCCGGTAATTTTAAAAGGGAAAAAAATTATACGGAAGAGGATGTTATGGATGTTTATCCTTTAGGTACTTTAACCGATCCCGCTGTGCCGGAAACAAATAATTTTAAATACTATACAATTAATGATGTTTTGGATTGGGATTTAAAAGGTGTTGATTTAAAGATTGGAGCCATTATTAAAATTAAAAATAATTTTAATTTCGGAGTAACAATTAACCTTCCTACTTCGTTTTTAATTAAAGAAACTTATTTATTGAATGGATCTTCATTTTTTGAAAACAACCAAGGCTATAATTTGAATCCTCAGTCTTATTATACAGAATACAAAATCTCAACACCATATAAAATAGCTTTTGGCGGAGCAAGTCATTTTAGAAATTTAACTTTAACCGGACAAATTGAATACATCGATTATCGGGAAATGGAATTTACTTCGGGGTTATCAACCAACGAAAGATTGAAAAATAATCAGGATATTGACGACTTATTTAGAGAAGTATTGAATTTTAGATTTGGAGCCGAGTTTCATCCGTTTAGATCCGGTATAATTTTACGAGCCGGTTTGGCTTATGAGCCTTCTCCATATCTTGATGACGACCCCAAATATGACAAAAAATTTGTTTCCGTAGGGGTAGGTTTGGTTTCATCAAGAAACTTTACACTTGATATTGGTTATATGATTGGATGGTGGGATGATTTTGTGGATAATTACGATATAAATTATTCTCGTGTTTATCAAAAAGTTTCAAAACATAAATTAGCCTTAGGCTTAAAATATAATTTTTAATTTTACATATATTTGGAAAGATTTATAAAGCATCTTATTTTAAGATGCTTTTTTATTTTTTAATAAAAGGTGATTTTTATTAAAGGAAAAATTTTTAAAATAGAAAGCAAAGATTATTATGTGTTGCTTGAAAACAATCAAGAAATCAGATGTTCTTTAAAAGGCAAGTTTAAAAAGATTTATTCGCTTAAGAAAAATAAATTATCAATTCTTGATGTTGCAGCCGTAGGTGATTTTGTTGAAGTGGAAATAGCCGATAAAAACTACGGTGTTATTTCAACTATTTATGAACGACGAAATTATCTTTCGCGAAAAGCACCGAAAATAAAAGGTGCAACAAAAAGAGGCGAAAGATTCGAACAAATTATAGCTGCAAATGTTGATAATTTATTTATAGTTTCAAGTACTACCAGCCCTAATTTTAATAATAAATTAATTGATAGAATTATTGTTACTGCACTTAGTTCCAATATAAAACCGAATATTGTAATTAATAAATCCGATTTGAACCATGGTTTTGATATTAATTTTTGGGGCAATTTATATTCGGAACTCGGATACAATCTTTATTACACAAGTGCAACTGAAAAAAGTGGAATTGATGAAATTCGAAATGTTATTCACGGAAAAACAAATGTTTTTTGGGGGCAATCAGGAGTAGGCAAATCATCTCTGATCAATTCGCTTTTCCCGGAATTTAACCTAAAAGTAAGCAAAATAAGTGAGTATTCTAACAAAGGAAGACATACTACGGTTACAAGTATTTTAAAACAAATTGACGAAACAACAGCAATTATCGATACGCCGGGTATAAGAGAAATTGAACCCTATGGAATTCGAAAAAAAGATTTAGGACATTACTTTAAAGAATTTGAAAAATATATCTTAGATTGTAAATTTAATACTTGCACACATACCCACGAACCCAAATGTGCGGTAATAGCTGCACTTAAAAACGAAGAAATAACTATAGAAAGATATGAAAGTTATTTAAATTTGTTGGAAACAATAGAAGACGATATGTTTTTTAACGATTAAAAAACATAAAATGCAAAGGATAAAAAATGAAAAGTATTATTACTCTTTTATTAATAATGACCATAATTGCTTGTGGAACAAGCCAAGAAACAGTACGGAAAAAAGAATTTTCGGAAAAGAAAATTACAAAAGAAAATATAAAATTAATCCAAGATAAAAAGAAAAAAGCTTCCGAGTATTTTATAAATGGTTCCATGGCTGATATGAAAGGAGATTATGCCAGTGCGGTTTTGGAATACCAATCGGCTTTGGAACTTGATCCTGATGCCGGAATACATTTTGCACTTGGTAAGGATTATCTTTTTTTAAACAAGAAAATTCTTTCCCTAAAACATGCAAAAGCTGCTGTTAAATTAGAACCGAAAAATATTGAATACAAACATCTTTTAGCTCAAGTTTTTAGAATGGCAAATCTACGAGACTCTTCTGCTACAATTTACCGTGATATTTTAGAATTAGATTCCACTAACACTGCTGCAATGTATGCTTTGGGGTCTTTAATTGAAAATGATAAACCATTAGAATCGTTAAATATTTTTAATAAATTACTAAAGTATTCCGGGCCGGATTGGAAAGTATTAGTGAAAATTGCTTCAATAAATGAACGACTTGGAAATATAGAAAAAACGATTTCAACAATTGAAAAATTACTTAAAGAGTATCCTAACAATTTAAATCTAAAAAAAATTCTGATTGAATCTTACCATAAAGAAGGGAAATATGATAAAGCACTTGAATTAACCGAAGAATCCATTAAAATATTTCCGGATGATTTACAGTTAATTGAATATAAAGCAAAAATTTTATTGTCAAAAAACGATTGGATAAATTCTGCAAAGAATTTTGAGCCGCTAATTAAAAGTGATAAAATAAATCTTTCCGGGAAAATTCAAATAGGCAGAACCTTTTTAATGCAATCAACTAAGGATTCTACTTTATTGCCAATAGCAAAAAAAATGTTTGAAGAAATTAATGCCGATACAAATTACTGGGAAGTTAAATTCTATTTGGCGGCAATAAATGTTCAGCAAAAAAATGTTGAAGATGGAATTAAATATTATAACGAAGCTTCTAAGCTTGCCGGTTGGAATCCGGAAATATGGATTAGATTAGGCGGATTGCTTTTTGACAACGAAAGATATGATGAAGCCATTGTAGAATTAAACAGTGCTTTGGAACATTTCCCTGATGATTATTATATTAATTTTATTATTGGTTTATCTTATACGCAATTAAAAAAATATAAAAAAGCTTTACCTTTTTTAGAAAAAGCTACTATTCTACAAAAAGATAAAGTAGATGCTTTTACTGCCTATGGTTTTGCCTTGGATAAAACAGGCGCTCAGGATAAAGCAATTGAAATTTTAAATAAAGCTTTAACTATTGAACCTAATAATATTCAAGCCTTAAGCAATTTAGGTTTAATTTATGACGCGAGAAAAGATTGGCAAAAGTGTGACGAAATATATGAAAAGGCTTTAGCAGTTGATTCGAATAATGTTTTAATATTAAATAATTATGCTTATTCTTTGTCGGAAAGAGGCATACAATTAAGCAGAGCACTAAAAATGTCTTTAAAGGCAGTAAAAGCAGAGCCCGAAAATTCCTCTTACTTAGATACGCTTGGGTGGATATATTTTATGATGGGGAAATATGATGAAGCGCAAAAATGGATTTCAAAATCGTTGGAAATTGAAGAAAGTTATGATGTGCTTGATCATCAGGCAGAAATATATTTAAAATTGGGAAAGAAAGAAGAAGCATTAAAAGCTTGGGAAATGG
>CAZCBD010000034.1:0-17813 GCA_964496755.1 uncultured Melioribacteraceae bacterium | reverse complement strand
ATATTTGCCATACAAACCGAAACGTAAAACACGTGGAACCATTGCAAAATCTAAAGGATTAGAACCTCTTGCAAATTTTATGCTCGAAAACAAATTCTTCTCGGGTGATTTTAATATTAAATTGGAAGAATTTGTTAACGAAGAAAAGGGAGTTTTAAGTGCAGATGATGCATTGAAAGGGGCAAAAGATATTATTGCGGAAATGATAAGCGATAGTGCTGATATCAGGCAAATCGTACGAGATTACTTATTTGCTTCCGCCCTACTTGTATCAAAAAAAAATATTCCCGATTCCAAGGATATTCTTCCGGGCACAAAAGATATTTATGATGTTTATCATGATTTTAAAATTCCTGTAGGTTTAATAAAACCGTACCAAACTCTTGCAATAAACAGAGGCGAAAGAGAAAAATTCTTAAAAGTTCATTTTGATTTTGATAAAGATGAAATTTTAAATAGAATGTTCGATTTCTTTTTTGGTAACGAAGCAACATCATTTGACGAAGAATTTGTTTCTGCTACGGAGGATTCTTTTTCAAGATTAATTTTTCCTTCACTTGAAAGAGAAGTTAGAAATACACTAACCGAAATTGCGGACGAGCATGCAGTGTTGGTTTTTGCTGCTAATCTGAAACAACTGCTGTTGCAACCTCCAATTTCCGGAGTAAATATAATGGGAATTGATCCCGGTTTTGTTTCGGGTTCAAAGGTAGCGGTAATTGATAAAACAGGTAAATATCTTGAAGGATATACAATTTATCCGCATCCTCCGCAAAAGAAACTTGAACAAGCAAAAAAAATAATTCTTAATCTAATCAAAAAATACGATGTTAAATTAATTGCAATTGGAAACGGAACGGCAAGTAGAGAAACGGAGTTGATGGTTGCAGATATTATAAACTCGAATAATTTAACCTGTAATTATTTAATAACGAATGAAGCCGGAGCTTCGGTATATTCAGCTTCTCCGCTGGCAAAACAGGAATTCCCTGATTTGGAGGCCAGTATGCGAGGTAATATTTCAATAGCAAGGCGTGTTCTCGATCCGTTGGCAGAACTTGTAAAAATAGATCCGAAGTCAATCGGGGTCGGTTTATATCAGCACGATGTTGACCAAAAAATGTTAGCAAAAAATCTAGATGATGTGGTTGTTAGTTGCGTAAATTATGTTGGTGTGGATTTAAATACGGCTTCAACAGCATTATTGACATATGTATCGGGACTTACAAAAAGAACGGCTGCTGCCATTATAAGATTCAGAGAAAAAATTGGGCAGTTCAAAAAAAGAAAAGAATTAATGGATGTTACCGGTTTGGGAGCAAAAGCTTTTGAGCAATGTGCAGGATTTCTAAAAATTCCGAATGCTGAAAATCCGTTAGACAATACTTCGATACATCCGGAATCTTATGATGCGGCTTTAAAACTATTAAAACTTTGTGATGTGAAACCGGAAGAGCTTTCGGAAAAAGGGAAATTGATTGAAATGTTTGTGAATACAAATGGTATTACGAAGATTGCCGATGAATTAAAAATCGGGGAACCGACTTTAATTGATATAATTGAAAATTTAAAAAAGCCGGGACGCGATCCTCGTGAGGAAATGCCGAAACCAATTCTACGAAAAGATGTTCTGAAAATTGAAGATTTAACCGTTGGAATGAAATTAAAAGGCACGGTTAGAAATGTAGTGGATTTTGGTGCTTTTGTGGATATTGGAGTAAAACAAGACGGTTTGCTGCATATCTCTCAGATTGCAAATAAATTTGTGAAAAATCCGCTTGAACATTTAAATGTTGGTGATATTATTGAAGTAAAGATAATTGCAATTGATGTTGAGAGACAAAGAATTTCACTTAGTCTGAAAAGTGATTCTGTGAATTAGTGGTTGGTAGGCAGCTTTCGGGCTGCCTTTAATTATAAATTATTTTTTTTATTTTTTCTTTTTTACTTTGTATCGGATATCTTCGTATTCGAATTTTTTAATTAACGTATCTTGTTTGGATTTTATTTTACTTTTAGTCTTTTTTGAATTTGAATGTTTTATTTTTACAGGGGGTTTGTTATTTTTGTATCTTAAATCTTCATATTCAAATTTTTTAAAACCATCCTTATTTTTTTTCGCATCAAGTTTTAATTGTTCGGCAATAGAAATATTTTTAGAATCATGTTTCTTGATTTTTCGTTTATGGCCGGTATTTGACGTACGTAGTGGGAAAACTTTCCTATCCTCATATTCAAATTTTCTAAAAACTGGTTGTTTTACGTGAGGGGCGGGAACGCTATTTTGTTTGTGAACAGGTTCTGATATTTTGTTATTGATATTTTCTAAATTGGAAAATAGCTTTAGCTTGTTTTTTTCAATGTTTTGCTTAACTATTAATATTTCATTAATTGAATTTTTTACTAAAGTTGGTCGCCATTGCGGATAGCGATTTTGAATGTATTGTAAAATTCTAATTGCACTGTCTAAATTTCCATCCTTAATTTTAATTTTGGCTTTTGTAAAATGTTGATCGGGAGTAACACTTAAACTATCATTAACTTCTTCCAGTTTTTTTAAACGTTTTTCAAGCTGTTGATTTTTTTCATAATTGGTCCATAAATATAAAACCGCAAATACGAAAACAAAAATTAACAGATACAAACCAATGCTTAGTTTTAAACTTTGTTTTATAAATTGTATAAAATTTTTCATTTTTAAATTTATCTAAATTAGTCCAATCATACACTATCTTTTGTTTTACGGAATACCACAATAATTAATATTCAAATAGGGAATTAATTAGATATCGGAGGAAAATTTATTGTTGTATTCCTTTTAATTTAATGCCAAAATAATAATTATTTATATTAAATGATAACTTGCCGTGCTTTTTTTATATTTACACATTAAATTTTAAGATTTTAACAAATGGATTTATATAAAGCGAATACTAAAAATATTGAAAAAGCGGCAGAGGCAATAAAATCAGGTAAATTAGTCGCTTTCCCAACCGAAACGGTTTATGGATTAGGTGCCGACGGCTTGAACCCTATTGCAGTAGCAAAAATATTTGAAGCAAAAAAACGCCCTACGTTTAATCCGCTAATTCTTCATGTGGCAAATAAAACACAATTAAATGAAGTTTGCTTTGCGGAAAATAGATTAGTTGAAGTTTTAATTTCTAAATTTTGGCCGGGGCCATTAACAATAGTTTTGCCGAAAAAAAGTATTGTGCCGGATATAATTACGGCCGGACATGCAACAGTTGCAGTTAGAATGCCTTTGCATCCGGTAGCTTTAAAGTTAATTGAAAAATCGGAAGTACCGATTGCAGCTCCCAGCGCAAATGCTTTTAGCAGATTAAGCCCAACAAAAGCAGAGCATGTAGAAAATCAACTTGGTGATGCGGTTGATTTAATTTTGGATGGAGGGAAATGTAATGTTGGCGTTGAATCGACAATAGTTAAAATTACTGATAGCGAAATATTCTTACTTCGCCCGGGAGGCTTACCGGTTGAAAATATTGAAAGTGTTATAAATACAAAACTTCAAAAGGCAATTGCCGATACAAATAATCCTGTTGCACCGGGAATGCTTCCGTTTCATTATTCACCCAAAATACCATTACGATTATTATCTCGGATTAAAATTGAAAATATAAATCCTGATAAAACAGCTGCAATTTTTTTTCGTAATAATAATACGGGAACAAAATTTTCTAAAGAAATTATTTTATCGAAAAGCGGTTTGCACACAGAAGCGGCTGCAAATTTATTTTCAGCTTTGCACGAACTTGAAAAAGAGAACTATGAGTTAATTGTTGCAGAGGAATTTGAAGAAGTAGGATTGGGAAGGGCAATAATGGATCGGCTGAATAAAGCTACTAAAAGATTTGAAAGTATTTGAATTAAAATATCTTTAATAATTTTAATGCCATTCCTAAAATAGAGATAAGTAAAATATTTTTAATTACTTTTTCACCTTTTTTAACGGCTATTTTTGCTGCAATCCAAGCACCGGAAGCATTCCCGATTGAAAGAATTATTCCTACCTTCCAATTAACTTTATCTGATAGAATAAAAATTAAAAGAGCCGGTACAGTATAAAGAAAAACAATAAAAACTTTGTGCATATTCACTTTAACGAGATTTAATTTTAGTACATAGTGCAAGGCAGCCATCAAAAGAAATCCGACCCCAACCTGAATAAAACCACCGTAAAAACCAATTAAAAACATAACAGGATAAATTAATATCGGTGCTTTTAAAACAGTTTCGTTTAATTCAATTTTTGTTTTTTTCGGAATAATCATTGTAATAATTATTCCAATCATAATAATTCCTAAAATGTTCTGAAATAAATCGTTGCTTATTTTAGTAGCAACTAATGCTCCGGCAATTGCACCGGGTAAGGCAAACAAGCCCAACTTAAAACTAAACTTAAAATCGGAATGCTTCTCTTTTTTAAAAGAAGTTATTGCCGATATATTCTGAATAAATATTGCTACTCTGTTTGTACCGTTGGCAACGGTTGGGTCTAAACCTAAAAAGATTAGTATTGGTAAAACAATGGAAGAGCCGCCACCGGCTAAAACGTTTATAAATCCGGCAACCAGACCACCCAAAAATAGTATTATAGAATTTTCAAACGACAAACAGATAACCCGCCTTTATTAAATGAAAGCAATTTGTTTTTTTTATTTATTCTACTAATTTAAGATATGTAAAAAATGAATTTGAAAAAAGAGAAGAAAAATGAATGCCTCAAATGTTAGTGATTTGCAAAATGAACTTGAAGAATTAAGGAAAGAAAATAAAGAACTTAAGTTGAAATTGGCTCGTAACAATTACTCGAAAATTTTTTCTGAAATGAAACTTGCCATATTTGAAATTACTCCGGAAGGTAAAATTTTATCATTTAATCCGTATGGAATCAGAATGCTGGGTTATTCGGCTCCGGAAGAAATATTAAATCTTCAGATTGAAAATATTTATTCTAAAAAGGAAGATTGGATTGAATTTAAAGAAAGAATAGAGCGAATCGGTTTTGTTAGAAATTTTGAGGTTACATTAAAAACTAAAGACAATAAGGAGTTAATTGTTTCTTCTACAAGTTTTGCCAATAAAGATGAGGCAGATAATACCATTTCTTATTTTGGAATTTTAAGAGATGTTACCGACAGTAAAAATTTAGAAGCTCAGCTTAAGGATTATGTTGAAAAATTATCAACGCTAAATAGAAAACTTGTAAAATCAGAAGAGGAACTAAAAAAATCTAATGCATCCAAGGATAAATTTTTTTCGATAATTGCCCACGATTTACGAGCACCGTTTACGTCTTTAATCGGACTCACTGATTTTTTAGCACACGATATTGATAATTTAAGTAAAGAAGATATTACAACTTTTGCTCAAAAAATAAATTCTTCTGCTCAGGGAATATATAATTTACTTGAAAATCTTTTGCAATGGGCAAGGCTGCAGTCAAAAACCATAGAATTTAATCCTCATAATTTTAAAGTATATGAAATTGTTGAACAGATTGAAAATACGATTATCGGTATTTCCGTTAAAAAAAATATTAAAATCATAAATAAAGTTGATAAAAATATAGAAGCTTATGCTGATAAAAACATGATTTATTCGGTTTTGCATAATTTAATCTCTAATGCAATTAAATTTACAAAGCCGAGAGGAACAGTTACTATTAATTGTAAAGAAAATAGCGATATGCTCATTCTTGAAGTGATGGATAATGGAATCGGCATTGATAAAGAAGATCTGGACAAATTATTTAGGATTGATGTAAATCATTCAACCAAAGGTACGGCAAATGAAAAGGGCACCGGGTTGGGGTTAATTTTATGCAAGGAATTGGTTGAAAGAAACAATGGTAAAATTAAGGTTGAAAGTGAACTTGGAAAAGGAAGTAAATTTTCCTTTACCGTACCAAAAGCCCGAAATTAACATTTTATATTTTTAATAATAATTCGAATCTAAATTCCGTATATTTAAAGTTTATTTTAATTTTTTAAGCGGAGATTTAGTGAGAAGTTTCAGAAATATAGCAATTATTGCACATGTTGACCATGGTAAAACTACGTTGGTGGATCAAATTCTAAAACAGTGCAATATTTTTCGTAAGAATCAAATAGTAAATGAAAGGTTCTTGGATTCAAACGATTTGGAAAGAGAAAGAGGGATTACTATTCTTTCGAAAAATATCAGTATAAATTATAACAATACAAAAATAAATTTAATTGATACACCGGGACATGCCGATTTTGGAGGAGAAGTTGAACGTGTATTAAAAATGGCGGACGGAGTATTGCTTTTGGTCGATTCTTTTGAAGGTCCAATGCCGCAGACAAGATTTGTATTAAAAAAAGCTTTAGAGTTGCATTTGCAACCGATTGTAGTTATTAACAAAATAGACAGACCGGACAATAGGCCGAATGAAGTATTAAATGAAATTTATGATTTATTTATTGAATTAGATGCCAACGATGAACAATTGGAATTTCCTGTAATTTATGCAAGTGGCAGAAGCGGTTGGGCAATTAAAGAAATTGATGATAAAAGAGAAAATCTTTTTCCGCTTCTTGATACAATTATAGAATATATACCCGCACCGCCAATGCGTGAGGGCTCTTTACAAATGCAAGTTACTTCGTTAGATTACAATGATTATGTAGGTAAGATTGGAATAGGTAGAGTATTTAGAGGTACGTTTAATAAAAACAATCAATTGTTGATTTTAAAACGAGACGGTTCATCAAAAAATATTTCAATGAAACAATTATTTTTATTTGAAGGCTTAGGGAAAACCGAAACCGATAAAGTTGAATGTGGTGATATTTGTGCTTTTGTTGGAAGCGAAGATATAAATATAGGAGATACGATTGCCGATATTGATAATCCTGAACCATTGCCAATTATTGCAATAGATGAACCTACAATTAGCATGAACTTTACTGTAAATACTTCCCCTTTTTCCGGTAAAGAAGGAAAATACGTTACATCAAGACAAATAAGAGACAGATTATTTAAAGAATTACAACATAACGTTGCATTGCGAATTGAGGAAACAGGCTCTCCCGAAACCTTAAAAATATCCGGTCGTGGGGTTTTACACCTTTCGGTTTTAATTGAGAATATGAGAAGAGAAGGCTACGAGCTGGCAGTGGGACCACCCAAAGTTATTTATAAAACAATAGATGGAAGAAAAGCCGAACCTGTAGAAATACTGAATGTAGATGTTCCTGCCGATTATGCCGGAAAAGTAATTGAATTGGTAGGTCAACGTCGCGGTGAAATGGTTAAAATGGATTCGAAAGGAAACCTTAATACCTTGGAGTTTCATATTCCTTCGAGGGGATTATTAGGATTACGTAATAAATTGCTAACAGCAACAGCAGGTGAAGCGGTTATGCATCATAGGTTTTATCAATACGAATTCTTCAAAGGAAAAATTAGCAGGCGAATTAACGGTGTTTTAATTTCTATGGCCGAAGGGCAAGCCACTCCATATGCAATAGATTCTTTGCAAGATAGAGGCAGATTTTTTATTGATCCGGGCGAAGTTGTTTATACCGGACAAATACTTGGTGAAAGGAACAAAGAACTTGATATTGAGGTAAACGTTCAGCGCGGCAAAAAACTTACAAATATGCGTGCGGCAAGCGCAGACAAAACCGTTAAAATTACACCCGCAATTAAATTTTCCCTTGAAGAAGCACTTGAATTTATTAATTCCGATGAATTGTTGGAAATTACCCCGAAATCAATTAGAATGAGAAAATTATACTTAGATCCTCACGAAAGAAAAAGATTTAATCTTAAAAAATTTAAGTAGAAAATAAATACAATAAAAATAAATATTAAGGCTTCAAATTCAGAAGCCTTTTGTTTTAAAAAAATAAGCGATAAAGTTTATAATTTTGTATTTTACTTCTAAATGTTAGTTTAAAAGTTAGGGTATCTTTTGGATAGAAACTTAAAACATAACTTGGAAAAAATATTTAAAGATTCAAATAGTTGTGATCATATCTTTGATGCATTTCAATTGTTAATTGTTTACAAAATCGAAGAATTACACTTATTTAAAACATTACTTGCAAATCCGACTTTAAAATCAGACGAAATAATTATGTTTACAAATAAATTGGCCAAAGAATTCCCACGTTTGGCTTATGAAATTTATTTTTGGGCTGCCGCAATATTAGAAAATAAACCTGAATGTATTGATAATGCATTCAATTATTTTGTAAAGGCAATTAATGTAAAACCATTTGAACATGAACCTTATTTAAAATTGCTTGAACTTTATAATTATGAATATGAAACACAAACCAATTTTATAATTATTGAATTTATTGAATCAACAATTGAATTTGTGGAAAAACGAAGTATTGTGCATTTTAAATTAGGGAAACATTACTTGAAGCTCGGTAATAAAATTTTGGCTGAAATGCATCAAAAGCTCGGGGAAAAATTTCAAAAAGACGAATAATTCTAATTTAAAATGTTTAATGTTAAATATTTCAAAATTTGAATATAAATTATTATTAATTTAACTTTAAAATATTTATTAATTAAATCAATTTATGGGGCTACTATGAAAAGAATTAGTTATGCTTTTATTTTATTTTTTACTCTTATTAATTGTTTCTTTGCACAAGAAATTGGCAATGTATCCAAAGAAGAATTGGAAATGAAAAAATTCGAAAAAGATCCTGAGGCGGATGCAGTAAATTTAATGGTTTGGGGTGAGTTCACTATAACGAAGAGATTTAAATGTAAATCCAAATTTTATAGAAAAATTAAAATTCTAACTGAAAAGGGAAAAGATGTTGCTGATATTAAAATCAAATATTTTGGTGATGAAGTAATTGATGATCTCGAAGCAGTATGTTATTCGCCAAATGGAGATGAGTTCGAGTTAGATTCCGATAATATTTTTGAAGACGAAGTTAATAATTGGAAAACTATTAAATTTGCAGTACCCGGTGTGGATGTTGGTTCCGTAATAGAATATTCTTACACAAAAGAATCTCCCTATATTGGAGCTCTTTCCCCTTGGTCTTTTCAAGATGAATATTACACTTTAAAGAATCGATGTAAGGTTTTAATTGCACGCGGATTTAATTTTAGTACTTTGGAACGAAATTTTACGAGTGTAGATATTGAATTAAAAAAGGGTACGGAAAGTACATTAGATGGTAAGTTTGCAACTGCCGAATGGACGGGTATTAATTTACCGCCTGTAAGAGAAGAGCCTTATATGACTACTCCGAGTGATTATGTTGCTCATGTTAAATTTCAGTTAAAAAGTTTTAAAAATGCTTATACATATATTGATGTGGCAAAAACCTGGGATGCTGTTGCGGAAATAATGAATAAAAATCTAAATAAATTTATCAATAAAAATTCCGGTATTAAGGATACATTAAATAAAATATTAGATCCTAATTTATCGGATTTGCAGAAAGCTGAAAGAATATATAATTATGTTTGTAATAACATAAAATCAGGTGATTATAATTCGATATACAGTTCGGATTTACTTTCACCCGAAAAATGTTTGGAGCAACAAAAGGGCTGTATTAATGAAAGAAATTTTTTATTACTTGCTATGTTAAGAGAAGCTAATTTAAAAGCAGAACCGATTTTCATTAGCACTCGCTCTCATGGTAGATTTGATACGGCTTGGCCACAATTGCAAAGTTTTAATAGAATTCTTGTTTGGCTGAAAATTAAAAACAGAGATTATTATTGCAATTGTCAGAGTAAGTATGTTCCCTTCGGTTTTTTAACAAGTAACTACATGGTGAAAAGCGGATTTATGCTAACGGAAAAAGGTTCTAAAGTTGTTCCCTTAAAATTAAGGTCTAAAACTTCAAAAGCAACTATTAAGACATTGATTAAAATTAATGAAGATGAAGATTTTGTTGCGGAAACTGATTTTAAATATTCCGGGCAGTTGGCATATTTAAATCATGATAAATTGGATGTTGATGATGTTAATAAAGTAATAAAAAAATATATCAAAGATTTATCAGCAGAAGTAAAAGTAGATTCATTTAAAATAGTAAATATGGATTCATGTTCAAATGATTTTGAATTTAAAGTGTTTTATAAAATTCCGAAGAATTTGAAAGAAGCGGGAAATATTAAATATTTTTCATCCCCATTAATCACAAAATTTAATAAAAATCCTTTTAAGGCTGAACGCAGATTTACTCCCGTTGAGTTTGATTTTCCCTATATTGAACGCGAGAAAATCACAATTGAATTGCCTTCAAATTATCGTTTCAGCGATATACCTTCTAGAAATAGCAAAAGATACAAAGGTTTATCATATCGGAAATCCTACAAATTAAAAGACAACAGATTGGAAATATCGCGATCCTTTAGAATCAAGAGTGTATATTTTCATAACAAACAATATTTGCCATTAAAAAATTTCTTTGCTGAAATGATTAATGCTGATAATGATGAGATTTCCATAATTACTAACTAGGGGATATTATGAAAATATTACTTATTGTTTTTTTGTTTTCTATAATTTTTGCTCAAGAAATAAAATTAGAAACAGATGCTAAAATAGATTCATTAATAGAACAGAGTGATGCTTATGTAATATCATCAGTAACAAAACAAGTAGTTAAAGATAATAAAGTTGAGAACTATATATCACGAAAAATACAGGTTAATAATGTAGCTGGCGATAAGCATTGTGTTGTGGTTATTTCAAGATCACCTTTTGTTGAAATGGGCAATATTTATGCCTGTATCAAAGATACTCTGGGAAATATTATTAAAGAATTAAAAAATTCCGAAGTACGAAAGGCCAAATTTTCCAGTGCCGGAATTCTAGAGGATAATAATAGTTATACTTATTTTGAACTTAAATATTTTAAGTATCCATATATTTTGGAATATAATTATACCACTAGTATTTCCAGTTTATTTTTATGGCCGGGCTGGTTTCCGCAACTTAAAATTCCGGTCTTAAAAGCTGATTTTGAATTAAAAGTAGACCCATCCGTTAAGTTTCATAAAAAGATCTGGGGTGATAAATTAAGACTGAGCAAGTCAAAGTATGATTCATACGATATATATTCATGTAAAATTAAAAATATACCGGAATTAGTAAAGGAAGATTTTTTATATCCCGGTTCAAGAATTCAAAACGGTTTGAGATTTGCTCCCGATTATTTTACTTTAGCTGATTTACGAGGGTCGTTTAAAAGTTGGAAAGAATTTTCTAACTGGTTTTATAGGCTTTCTAATAATAAAATTAAAATCAATAATAATATAAAATCAGAAATTCTAAGCTTGACAAAAAATTGCAAAACTGATTTTGAAAAAATTAGCAAGGTTTATAAATATCTTCAAGATAATACAAGATATGTTGCAATATTATTAGGAGAAGGGGCTTGGGAACCACATAATGCTTTCGAAATTAAAAAAAATAAATATGGTGATTGTAAGGATTTATCCGTTCTCTTTGTTTCACTTTTAAAATCTATAAATATCGATGCAAAATTAGCTTTAGCTATACCAAAAAATTATGGTATTGTTGATAAGAATTTTGTTGCCAATCAGTTCAATCATTGCATAGCATGCATTCCTCAGCTAAAGGATACGATTTGGGTTGAATGTACGAGCGATGAGTTGGAATTAAATCAAATTCCATCAGCATTGCATGGTTCTTATGCGCTAATAATAGACAAAAACGAAGGGAATCTTGTAAAAATTAAGGAAAACAAACCGGAAGAAAATTTTTCCTGCTCAAAAATTACAGCAAAGATTATCGGCAAGAATTTAAAAATTAGTGGTACGGTTTCATTTAAAGGTTTACAAAAACAATATTGGCAAAGAATTCTTAAAACTAATAAAGAAACAAAAATAAAAAAATCATTTTTAAATTTACTTCATTCAAATTTCAAGAATTTTAAACTTAAAAAATTTAACTTCGAAGAAATTGGGAAAGATCTAAAAATAACTTTTTCCGGCAGTTATGCTAATGCCGTGAAAATGATTGGAAAACGTATTTTCTTTAATCCAAGAATATTGAATTTATTAACGGAAAAAAATATTCCCGATGAAGAAGACAGAAAGTATCCGGTTTATTATAATTATGCTTATATGGATTGTGATACATTGGTTATAAAAAAACCGAAGTATTTTAGAATTGAATTTGTTCCTAAACCGTGTGTTATTGAAAATAAAATAGGAAAGTATGTTACATCGTTTGATGATAAAAAAGAAAGTTTGATTTTCTCACGTTTATTTAAATACAATAAAAATATTTTTGAGGTCAATGAATATAAATTATTAAAAGATTTTCAGAACAGAGTGATTAAGGAAGATAAAAAACAAGTTGTTTATAAAAGAGTGAGAAGGTTTTAATTAATAATAATATCCAATTGTAAAGTAAAAGAATACCGGCCCGTAGATTATTTTGTTGTTTTTCAGTTTATCGGCTATGACAAAAGAGCGACCGACAGAAAAATCCGCGGGCCCAATTGGAGTGTTTAATGAAATAGTAGCACCAATTCCATGCTTTAGATTTTTAAACTTTATTGTCTCTCTTTCTATCCAAGATGATCCTAAATCGTAGCGCAACTTCAGATAAATATCAGTAATAAATTTAACCGGAATCCGAAATCTATATTCCAATGAAGAAATAAAAATTTGTTTTCCTCTAAATTCATTTTCACGAAAACCGAAAAATGAATCTTGTCCTCCAAAGGAAAATTGTTGTGAAATCGGGAGAGTTTTATCTGCAAAGCCAAGCGTGAATCTTGTACCTATTGTGTGATACTCATTAAAAGTAAAATAATTTCTGTATTTAAAACTGAATTTGGAATAAGATAATTTAGTACCTAGAATTGCTTGGGCAGTTTCATAATATGTATTTATAAAAACACCTTTTGTGGGGAATGGATACTTGTTTTGAGAATCGATCATTAAAGATAGTTTGAAGGCAGTGTAATTAAAGTTTTCACTATTTAATTCAAAATTATTTTTGTTTATAATTTTGTTGTTTTCGAATCGTCCTTCAAAAATCAGATTACCAAGACGTTTAAATTGAGACCCGATTCCAATTGATAAACCTGATTTTACTTGGCGATATTTGGCTTTCTCTTCACGATTGAATTCATTAATAATATTAGTTTGAACATAATCGTAAACTTTTATGTCTTTAAAACCGTGATAAGCTCTGATTTTGTAAGTTAAATAAGTATCGAAAATTCTATTGGCCTTATGTTCAATAACAAGTGATCGATTTTGAATGCCTGTGGAAAAAATAATGCCAAGTTCGGTGCCGGTACCAAAAATATTTTCATTTCTGAAATCGAAGGCAAGTTGACTATGGTATTCATTATCCAATCTGGCGCCAAGTCTAAATACTGTTGGAATCTTTTCAGCCAAATGAATATTTAGAATATTAAGATTCTTTTCTTTTACAATTTGTAATTCAACATTATCAAACAAGTTGGAGCTTGTGATATTTAAAAGTGTTTTTTCTGCGTCAGAAAGCAAAAAAGGTTTGAATTTTGAAAATGCAAATTCTCTGGAAACAACTGTGGATGCTGTGTTTTCACCACCGTAAACTTTTATACTATCAATTTTGCCTTCATCAAATTCAACCGATAGAATATTGTTTTTAAAACTTGTTTGTTTAATAGTGGCCAGCAGATTCCCACTATCTCGGTAATGATTTATTATTTCATTAAAAGATCTTGTTAATAAGTAAGAATTATAGCGATTACCTTTTAACATTTTAAGTAATTTGGTTTTTACAAACTCATTAGAATCCTTTGTCAAATTAATATTGTTGATTATTGAAGTTTTTGAAGTTAAAATATTCAAACTTGAAAAATCCGAATATAAATCAATATTAATTTTAATAGATTTATATTCACCGGAATTAAAAAGTTTGGTTAAATCAAAATAAAATTCAGCAAGATTAATTTTATTTGAAATTCTTAAATATGATTTGAAAATATTTTCAACATTTTTGTCGTTAGTAGTTAGTCGCGGATTTTTAATATCAAAATTATAGTGCAAATTATTTTCAATAAAATTTTGTTTTATTATCTTTTCAATTTCTGAAATATATTTTTGACCTTCGATATATCCTTGTGAAATAAGCCAGTCAATATTGTTGAAATCGGTGCCTTGGACATTGCCCATGTCAGGGGTAATTACAATATCAGCTTCTTTCAAATCTTCTTTGTTAATTACAGAAATAGGAATGCTTATTATTTGATCTGCAATATTCCAGGGGAAGTTTAAATCTTTTTTTGTTCGCAGAGGACTGGTTACATTAACTGCTACAATTATATCCGGATTTAATTTTTTTGCAATTCTTACAGGAACATTAGAAACCAGACCACCATCAGCAAGTAACAAAGAATCAATTTTTACAGGTGGTAGCAACAATGAAACACTTGAACTTGCTCTTATTGCTTCACTTAATCTTCCTTTTTTTAGAATAACCGGAGAGCCTTTAATTAAATTTGTTGAAACTGCTTGAAAGGGAATAAATAATTTCGAAAAATCGGATTCAAAATTTAAAGGAGCTTTCATTGTTGCTAAATTTAAAAATGTAGAAATCTTATTGCCAGCATTAATTGAGGTTGGAATTATTGGTTTTAAATGATTAAATCTTATGGTTAAAAAAGCTTTATCCTCAGTTACCTTTTGGTCAACAAATAAATCTTTTCTGTTAAAATCATTTGCTTGTTGAAATTCTTTCCATTTTTCATCAGCTGCAATTTTTTTGAGTTCATCGAGAGAAACACCTGCAGAATAAAGCCCTCCTATGATACTTCCCATACTTGTACCAACAATAAAATTAATGGGGATATTATTTTCTTGAAAAGCTTTTAAAACACCAATTTCGGAAATTCCGCGTGAACCGCCACCGCTTAAAACCAAAGCAATTTTGGGAAAATTAACAGCTGTTTGTTTTGTAATTCCATAAGGAGCATCTTGGGTAATTGAATCTATTTCAATTTTCATTTTTGTTTGAGCAAGCAAAACAGAAATGAATATAAATATGAATGCGATTTTTTTCATTATTAAATTATTTTAATTGAAAATTAATTAAGTATTAAATCTAACATTTAAAAATAAAAAAGCTGCTAAAAATAGCAGCTTTTTTATTTTATTTTCTTTTTTTTCTATTATAGTTTTGCTGTTGTTTTTGCTTTTCTTCGGCAGCTTCCATCATTCTTTGCATAAATCCGGTTTTTTTCTTTTTGGGATTTTTTACCGGAACTAACTCGGATTCTTCTTTGTTATTGTTGATTAGCTTTTGTTGGAAAATTGAAAATAAATTGAACATTGCATAATACAAATTCAATCCCGAAGAAAAACCGTTGAATGCCATCGTCATTGCAATGGGCATCATGTACATAGTTGCCTTTTGAGAAGGATCCTTCATTGTCATTTTATTAGTGAAAAACATTGTAATACCCATAAATAAAGCTAAACCACTAATATGACTACCCATTAAAGGAAGTGAGAAGGGAAGTCTGAACATAATGTCGGGTGAAGATAAATTTGTAATCCACCAAATAAAAGGTTCGTGGCGTATGTCAATGGAAACTCTTAAGAATGTGAATAATGCAAACAGAATCGGCATTTGCAATATCATTGGCAAACATCCGCCCATCGGGTTAATTCCATAGGTAGAGTACATTTTCATTGTTTCTTTTTGAACTCGTTGAGGGTCATTTTTGTATTGTTCTTTAATTGCCGCAATTTTCGGTTGCAACAATTGCATTTTTCTCATTGATTTGTATGATGATTTTGTTAATGGCCAAAGTGGGATTTTTATTAGTAATGAAAAAATAATTATTACAAAACCGTAGTTGGGAATGAAACCATGCAAAAATTTAAAGAGAGGCATCAAAATATATTCGGAGATTGGTCTTGTTATAATTTTTAGTCCGAAAAAACTACCAAAATCGTAAAAGGCTTCATAACCTCGATTATATTCTTTTAAGGTTGAATAATCAATTGGCCCCAAGTATAATTCGTAAGAATTTTTCTGATAATTCAAATTTTGGAAAGGAACTTGAAGCGAAGTGTAATAATATTCACGAGGACCCAACTTTTTATCCTCTGTCTTGTATCCGGAAACAAAAGCACCATTTGCAGAATTTTCAGTAAGTGGTGAAAGCATCATCCCGAAATATTTTGTTTTAATACCCAACCAATCCACTTTACCGTGAAATTCTTTTGTTTCTTTTTTATCCGTTGAAGTAGCATCTATATCAGCCAATTCCTCAGCCATGTAAACACTGGCTTTTGCATATTGAGATTCATCGGTAGAATTTTTTTCAGTAAAATTGATTCCCGATTCCCACATTAAGTCAAAATTATAACCATTAATAATTTCATTCAAGTTTACTAATTCTACATCAAATTTAGAGGCATAATTGTTTCCATAGAAAGTATAGTCTTTTTTTATATATTTCCCATTTTCAACTTCAAAGGTAAAAGTTAATTTCAAAGAATCATCATTAGATATCCTATAATAATAGCCGGATTTATTCGGAGTAAAATTCAAATCACGAGTATTCACCTTTTGACCGGCTTTGGTTACAAATAGTAAATTTAATTCGCTACCGCTTTTCTGCTTGTTAATTAATTGTACCCATTTTTGGTACCACAGTGTATCTTTGCCTATTTCGTTTGAATACCAAGTATCAAATTTTTTAAGAAAATATTTTTTTATTCCGGCACCTTTGGTGGAAAGTTCTATGCGAACCAAATCCGTTTCAACGGTAATAATTTTTTCTTTTAAATTTTGTTGGTCGGAATTACCAAAAGTTGTTGTCAATTTTTCTGAATCGGTTTCCGAAAATTGTTGTGCTACTGTTTGTTTGTTTTGAACAGATTTTTGTTCAACGGCTTTTTGATTGGTAATTTGATTAACTAAAGAATCGGATTTAACAATCGATGAATCAGGTTGGTTAGGTAACACAGGTTTTGGTTCCGGTTGATTCATCATCATCCAAACAACCATAATAACTGCAATTAAAACAAATGCTAAAGAAGTTTGCTTATCCATATAATTTCCAATTTATTTTAGTGGATCATATCCGCCTTTGTTAAACGGATTACATCTTAAGACTCTCCACGCAGCTTTTGCGCCACCTTTAAAAACACCATATTTTTCCAAAGATTGTTTTGCATAAGTAGAACAAGTTGGATAAAAACGGCATGAAGGTGGGAAAAGAGGTGAGATCAATTTCTGATAAATATTTATTAAAAATATAAAAAACTTACGCATTTTTAATGCTTTTTTTTTATTTGAAAAAGTAAATCTATTACTTCGTTTTCCAAATCTTTTAATTTAACATTTTTATTATATTTCTGTTGCAATCTAAATAACGAAAAAAAAATCAACAGTTTGTTTGATGTTAAATTACAAGAATTTTCAGAGAACAGTTCTGTTAAAATATGTTTATTCAACCGATAAGAAACTCGCAACAATCTTTTAATTCTATTTCGCCAAAAAGCTTTTCCAGCTTTTTTACTAACTCCTACTCCAATACGAACACCGGTAAAACCACTGTCTTTGGTTAAAACATAGATTGCTTTAATCTTTTTGTTTTTAGAAATAAGAGTTTTACCGGTTGAATAAATTAAATCAATTTCCTTTTTTGATTTAAGCCTTTCTATTTTTGAAAGACCAAATTTTTTCACTACTAATATTCGTCGCTAACTGTTAATCTTTTTCTGCCTTTGGCTCTTCTTCTGGCAAGAATTTTTCTTCCGTTTTTTGTAGCCATTCTTGCTCT
>CAZCBD010000033.1:0-17998 GCA_964496755.1 uncultured Melioribacteraceae bacterium | reverse complement strand
TCATAATTACAATGTTGTCTAAATATATAACAACAATTGCGCAAACAATAGAATTATCTCCTAAAATGGACGATAACTCTGCTGCACGAGAAGCCGGTACATCATGGTTCTATTACAAAAAATGCAAAGAAGCAAAATATCTTCGAAACGAAAAAAGATTGTTTTCTGCCGCACGTGCTTTGCTTGATGCCGATTTAGCTATGAAAACAAAAAATCCTGACAAAAAGCTTTTGGTTATGCAATTGATATTAAGTATTATGAAATAATTTATTGAAACTTTTTTATAATAAGGAAGTAAAACAAAAAGTGAATCTTAAACTTAAATCATTAACTGATGAAGAGTTAATTAAAATTCTTCAAGACACTAATAATCTTGAAATCTACGAAATACTTGTAAATAGGTACAAAGATTCACTTATGAATTTTGTTTTTAGATTTATTGGTGATAAGGATGTTTGTGCAGATATAGTTCAAGATACAATGATAAAATTTTATCTTAACAAAGATTCTTATAAATCATTTGCAAAGTTTTCAACTTGGATTTATACAATAGCCGGAAATCTTGCTAAAAATGAATTGAAAAGAAGAAAGAGAAGAACAATTTTTTCTCTGAACAATTCAAAAGATGAGGATGATAAACCGTTTGAGTTGGAAGACAAAAAAATTATTGCTCCCGATAGGGAGGTAGATAATTTGATTAAAAATGAAATGATTCAAAAAGCATTAAATAAAGTGAAACCGGTTTATAGAGAGGTTGTGATTTTAAGAGATATTCAAGAATTTTCATACGAAGAGATTTCTGAAATCACCGGACTTTCAATCGGTACAGTAAAATCAAGAATAAACCGCGGGAGAACGCAACTTCAAAAATTGCTAAAAAATATTTATAATGAGTGATGAAATGAATACCAAGTCCCAACAAAATTTGTTTTCTCAAGAAGAATTAAAGTTTCATCGGTTAATTAAAGACTTAAAAAAATTACCCAAAGTTAAAGCCCCCGAAAACTTTGAGTATGAGCTGATGATCAAAATTCAAAACGGAAACTTTGAGCGAGAAAAAATAAGATCTGCAAATTCCAAATTATGGGGTTTAATTCCGGCTTCTGCATTAGCTTTAAGTGTTATAATTCTTTTCTTTGTTTTTAATGAAAATTCATCGGTTGATGAGAGTATTTTTAATTTTGAGCCAATTTCAGCCAAGGAAATTGCGGCTAATAATTCAAACTCAATTGAATTGCCCTTAGTCGGAAAAGATAATCACAACGCAAAGGTTATTTTGCAACCAAATGATGTGGTGAAAATTCAAAGGAAAAAAGCTCCCTTAATTGCCGGAAGAGGTGTTAGTGTTGATGATAATATTGCAAACAAAAACAATGCTTCAAACTTTTCCAATAATGTAAGAATGGTTAATATGAATCCGATTAATTCCGCTTTTAATGGCTTTTATAGAAGAATTGAAAGAAATAAATACGAAATAAAAAGATTAAAAGCCAAGCTGGATTCATTGGCAAAAACATCAAATAAATAAACTGAAAAGTTGAAATTATTATAAAAGTTTTTTAACTTTAAAATCTAAATTTTAACAAGGAAGTGGAAATGAAAAAAGATATTCATCCTGATTATAAAAAATGCGAAGTTAGCTGTGTTTGTGGAAATACTTTTTACACAAGATCAACAGTTTCTCAAATTAAATTGGAAATATGTTCCGAATGTCATCCGTTTTTTACAGGCAAACATAAAATGGTTGATTCAACCGGTAGAGTTGAGAAATTCAATAGGAAGTATGGCATTAAATCTTCGAATTAAATTTTATTGTTTTATTTATAAGGCAGCATTCTTTGCTGCCTTTTTTTTTGCCTGAAAATGAAAATTTCATTATACTTATTTTTGATTTAAGTTAAATAATTTGTTTATTTTATAATTTATTTATGTTCAATAATTGATATTTCTAAAGGCATTTTGTGGAAAAAATTAAAGAAACCAAAGTAAAAAATCTTTATGTTGGCGTAAGAGGGATTGCCGTAAAAATTTTGAACAGAATTGAAAGAACAGATGCTTATTTAGATAAATTATTAGATGCTGAAATGCGTCATTCTCAACTCTCTTCCGTAGATAAAGCATTGTTATTTGAAATTGTTCATGGTGTTATTCGTCAACTTGGTTATTTGGATTGGATTCTGACAGGATTTTATAAAGGTATGTACGTAAAATGTATTCCGAATGTAAAGAATGCAATGCGCGTCGGACTTTATCAGATTCTTTTTTTGGATAAAATTCCCACTTATGCTGCGATTAATGAATCTGTTGAATTTGTAAAAAAGATTCAAGGTAAAAAATCGGCTGATTTAACGAATGCTGTTTTACGTAATATAATTAGAAATAAAGAAAATATTCGCTTCCCGGATAGGAATGAAAATCTAATTCAATTTTTAAGCGCTTTTTATTCGCATCCAATTTGGTTGGTTAAAAGATGGCTTAAGCAATACGGTGAAGAATTTACCGAATCGCTTCTTCAAGCTAATAACGCAAAACCTTCAATTTCTCTCAGAGTAAACAAAATAAAAACAAATAAGCCCGAGTTGAAAAAACTATTAAAACAAGTTGAAATAAAATTTCATGAAAGTAAGTATTTTGATGAGTATTTACATTTACAAAACTTATCTAATATTCAAGATTGGGCATATTTTAAAAAAGGCTATTTAACAATTCAAGATGAAAGTACTGCTTTTAGTGTAAAATTTTTAGATCCCCAACCCGGAGAAAGAGTTTTGGATATGTGTGCGGCTCCGGGAGGTAAAACTTCATTTTTAGCGGATTTGATGAAAAATAAAGGTGAAATAGTAGCTTTGGATTTGTATGATGGACGTTTGGAAATGCTTCGTCAAAATATGAAACGATTGGGAGTTAATATAGTTAAAACCGTTGCTGTAGATTTGATGGATTTTAATGATAATGATAAATTTGATAAAATTTTGGCTGATGTACCTTGTTCGGGCTTGGGAACTTTAACAAAGAAGCCTGATATTAAATGGAAAAGATATCTTGGGGAATTAAAAAAATTAAATGATTTGCAACTTAGAATTCTTCAGAAGGCTGCTACGTTAGTAAGGAAAAATGGTTATATTGTTTACAGTACTTGTTCAATTGATAAAGATGAAAATTGGAATATTGTAAATAAATTTTTACAAAAACATGATAACTTTGAATTAATAAATGCTTCATCTAGATTTTCGGAAAATTTGATTGATGAAAATAATTGTGTTCAAACTTTTCCGAATGTTCATAAAATTGATGGGGCTTTTGCTGCTAAATTAAAAAAAATAGACTAATGAAAAATGAATAATGAGTATTTAAAAAATTTTGCTGCCGAGTTAAAGCAAATACGTGAACAAAAAGATATTACTTTGCAAAGTATTCACAATCAAACAAGAATTGATTTAAGATTTTTACAGGCTATTGAAGATGCAAATTTTCAAATTATGCCCGAAGTTTATATTAGAGCTTTTATCAAGGAATATGCCCAGAACATAGGTTTGGATGGTGATGTTACTTTGAAAAAATATGAATTAGCTAAAAACGGAAAATCAGAAGAAGAAGCTGAAAGCATTGAGCAAACTTCTGAAGAAAAAGCTGCTAATGAAATTAAAAAAGAATTTTCCGCTCCGCTTTCTAATGAGTCGCGAGTTCCCGAAAATAAGTTCAATAATTCGCAAATTCTATTCTTTGTTTATTCGGCTTTATTTATTGTGGCTGCTCTAATAGTTTATTTTGCTTTCTTTTCTTCTTCCGAGCCCGAAATAATTAAGGAAACACCGATAGAAGAAATTATAAATGAAAAGAATGATAGATTTGAAGTGCTGCAAGAAGAAAAAACAGACTCGGTTATTGCAATCGATTCTTTGTTATTAACAATAAAATCGATTGATACTTGTTGGGTGGGTGTTACTTTGGATAGAACGGTTAATTTTGATTTTATAATGTATCCTAATCGTGAAAAGAAAATTAAAGCTGCTAAATTGTTTGATGTAGTTGTAGGAAATGCTGCAGGAGTGGAATTTTACTTAAATAACAAAAAGTTAAATTTTACAGGCCCAAAAAATGCAAGAAGAAATATAATAATTAAGGCAAATGGAATTTCCAAAGGAAAATTCTAATAATGGAAAGAATTAAACAAAGAATTAAAGAACTTCGCAATAAAATTAATAAACACAATTTTTTATATTATGTTGAAGCAAATCCGGAAATTTCCGATTTTGAGTACGATCAATTATTGAAGGAACTTGAAAAGCTTGAAAAGGAATTTCCTCAATTTAATGATCCAAATTCTCCCGCAAAAAAAATTGGTTCGGATTTAGCAAATACTTTTCGGGCGGTTGCTCATAAAACACCAATGCTTAGTTTATCGAATACTTACAGTAAGGATGAATTGCTGAATTTTGATAAACAAATTAAAAGCTTAATCAAGGATGAATTGGGCAATAATGAAATAGAATATGTATGCGAATTAAAAATAGATGGAGTATCGGTTAGTCTGATTTATGAAAATAATAAATTTGTTCGAGCAGTAACCCGTGGCGATGGAACTGTTGGTGAAGAAATAACTAATAATATCAAGACAATTAGAAGTTTACCGAAGGAAGTTCAAACTGACGATATTTCTGATTTCGAACTCAGGGGCGAAATTTTTATTCGTATCAATGATTTTAATAAATTGAATTATGAAAGAGAATTAGCCGGAGAAAAACAATTTGCCAATCCCAGAAATTTTACTGCAGGTACAATAAAACTTTTGGACCCCAAAGAAGTGGCAAAAAGACCATTGGATATTTTTGTTTATTACTTATTAGGTGATTCAAGTAACGTTAAAACTCATGCCGGTAGCTTAAAGTTTTTATCTCAATTGGGTTTTAATGTTAATCCTAATTATAAAATTTGCTCATCCATTAAAGAAGTTTTTGAGTTTTGTTCCTATTGGGAAGAACATCGAAAAGACTTACCATATGAAATAGACGGTGTAGTTATAAAAGTAAATAATTTTGAATATCAGAATAAGTTAGGAGCAAATCTAAAATCTCCCAAATGGGCAACAGCTTTCAAGTTTAAAGCTGTTCAGGTTCAAACAAAATTAAATAAGATAACTTGGCAAGTTGGGCGAACAGGAATAATAACTCCGGTTGCAGAATTGGAACCGGTAAAACTTGAAGGGTCAACAATAAGCCGTGCAACACTTCATAATTATGATGAAATAAAGAGAAAAGATATTAGGGTAGGCGATACTGTAATTATTGAAAAAGGAGGGGATGTAATACCTAAAATTGTTTCTGTAGTACTTGAAAACAGAAGTGCCGGACAGGAAATAGTAACCCCGCCGCAATATTGTCCTATTTGTAAAAACCCTGTTCTAATTAAAGAAAATGAAGTTGCAATTTATTGTGAGAATGTTCGTTGTCCTGCTAAAGTTAAAGCACAAATTGAACACTTTGCTTCAAGAAAGGCAATGAATATTGAAGGATTAGGTGAAGCCTTTATTTCAAAATTGGTTGATCTGGGATATTTGAAGGATGTATCTGATATATTTGAACTTAAAAAGTTTAAAGATAAATTAATTAACCTTGAAGGTTATGGCGAAAAAAGCATTGAAAACTTATTGGCTTCAATTGAAGATTCTAAAAATAAATCTTTTCCCAAAGTATTATATGCTTTAGGCATAAGGCATATTGGTGAAGGTGTAGCGGCAAAACTTTCTTCGGAATTTAAATCGTTGGAAAATTTAGAAAATGCTTCAAAAGAGGATTTGGAAAAAATACATGATATTGGTCCAAGTGTTTACGAGAGTTTAATGAGCTTTTTCAGGGATGAAAAGAATAAGGTTTTGATAAAAAAGCTTTTCGATTCCGGAGTTCAGTTAGAGCTTAAATCCGACAATTCAATTAAAAACTTATTAAATGGAAAAACCTTTGTAATAACAGGAACTTTAGATGGAATGAAAAGAGAGGAAGCAAAGGAATTGGTAATTAAAAACGGTGGAAAAGTTTCATCGTCAATCAGTAAGAAAACAGATTACCTAATTGCAGGAGAAAATGCAGGCTCTAAACTAAATAAAGCTAATGAGTTGGGAGTTAAAGTTATTTTACAAAAGGAATTTTTGGAAATGATAAAAAATGATTAAAGGTATAAAAAAAATATTTCGTTCTTTTCTAATTAAAAGAAAATTTTTAAAAGGGGAATCGCCAAAATTAAAATTTAACAATTTTTTTAATTCTTCCAATTCTTTTTTATTATTAATGCCTGATGAAAATTCGGAGTTTAATAATAGTCTCGATATTCCTCGCTATCTTAATTCTATTGGGAAAGATATTACTTTATTTTGTTCAATAGACAAAGCCAGCAGAGTAGAATCAGCTTATAAGTTTAAAACCTTGGTATATACTTATGAAGATATTTCAAAGTTGAACTTTCCCACGCCAAATTTATTGAAAAGAATAAAATTGAAAAAATTTGATGTTACAATTGATTTAAGTATTAAAAATGAAAATGATTTTTATGGAATTGTAACGAAAGTAACAAATGCAAAATATAAAATCGGAATCCAAAAAGAAGGTGTGGATTTTTATAATATGATTATAAATTTGAATGAATCTGATGTTGATTTATTTTATCCTAAATTGTTAAATGCTTTGAAAATGTTTTAACTAAGTCAATAAATAAAGGTATCATTTAAATAAAATTGTTGTTATTTTATTGATAATTGTAAACAAAATTTATGGAATGGTAAAATGGTTGATAACGTAGATTTTGAATTGAAAAAATTGGATGATATTGCAATTTTTAAATTAAAAGAAAAAAGATTTGATGCACCAATTGCCGGAATTGTTAAAGGGGAATTTACAATTCTATTGCACACGGAAGAATGGAAAAAATTTGTTATAGATTTATCGGAAGTTGAATATTGTGATAGTTCAGGATTAAGTGCTGTTTTATTAGCATTCAGGATTCTTCAATCTAATGGTGGCGAAATCAGAATTGCAAATCCCTCTAAAAATGTTAAAACCTTAATTGAAATTTCACAATTAGATAGAGTTCTTCCAATATTCGATACTGTTGATGAGGCAATAAAAGATTTACAAACATAGCTGTTTTTTATATGGCGTTTATTATTTAAATTAAAATTTTATGCTGTGTATATTAATTGGTTCCCTTGAAAAAGATTTCTTCTTTTTCAAGGTTTTTTTTGTAGAAGCAAATTATCTGATTTTAAAGTCTATTTTCCGTTTAATTTGGGGGAGTTCTATTTTTCTCTCTTATTTTAATTTTGATTATTATGATTATTCTTACTTAATTTAGAATTATTCCGTTAGCATTTTTATTATTTTAGGTGTTCCATTAATTTATAAAATTATCGTCGTAAAATTATTAAAGTCGAAAGAGCAATTATGAGTGAAGTTGAACAAAAATTTAGTTTTAAAAGAAGTTACCGTATAAAATTTTTATTTATTTTAACTACGATTGTTTTAATTGTTTTAATGTTTCCCAAAGGGGAATCTTTGGAATTTGAAGTAACAGTTGGTTCCATTTGGTTGCAAGACGATTTGATTGCTTCTAAAGCATTTCCTCTGTTAAAAAGCGAACAGCAGTACGAAAATGAATTAAAATTAGCTGAGGAAAAGGTAAATGAGATTTTTGAAAAGGATATTGAACTGGTTAAACTTCAAAAGCGTAAGTTCATGGAGTTTAAAAAAAATATAAATAATATTTTAGCTAACTCATATTTTGAAACTTCCACTCATGATACTATTATTTTTTCAAAAGAAACTATTTCGACCTTAAAGTTAATCTTGCAAAGTGAAGATAGTTTTGTCTTTGAATTCGATAAAACAATAAAAGAAATATTAAGTGTTTCTGATTATTTGTTGAATAAGATTTACAAAAAGGGAATTCTTAACAAAGAATTTGAGAATATTAAGAAAGATGAGATAGATATTAGAATAGGTAAGTATCAACGTAGCCAAAGAAAAAATAAATATTTTACACCTAATTCAGCAAAGATTTTTATTGAAAATTATTTACAAGAGAATTTTAGTAATAACCCTAAGATTAATTTGGCAGTAAAAGAAATTACAGTAAAGTTTTTGAAGCCAAATTATATTTTGAATGAGTATCAAACAAACCTTGCCAAAAGCGAAGCAAAAAATAAAGTATCAAGAAATTTAGGTATCGTAAATGAAAATGAAAGAATAATTGCAAAACATGATAGAGTAACGCAAGAAGCTAAATTAAAGATTGATTCTTATCGGGCGGCAAAATCTTTGGAGATGGGTTTTAGTGGTAAAGTGTTACAAACTATTGGAAAGTTCTTGCATATAATTTTGATCCTTTCCATTTTTTCAATTTATATTTTTCTTTTCAGAAAAAATATTTTAAATAATAATTATAAAATTTTATTAATCTTAATTATTTTTCTGCTCCTAAGTTTCATTGCTTTCCTTATTCAACAACTTAATGTAAACACTCCGGTTGAATATTTAATTGTAATTCCGGTTGCTTCTATGCTGTTAACAATAATTTTTGATTCAAGAATCGGATTCTATGGTACAATTGTAATAGCTTTAATTATTGGGGGATTACGAGGAAACGATTATGTTTTTGTTGTAACAAATATTATTGCGGGTGCTTTTGCTGCCTATACGGTGCGGGATATCAAGAATCGAAATCAGATATTTCGTTCATTCTTTTACATTCTATTAGGTTATTTGTTGAGTATATTGGCTTTCGGTTTAGAACGTTTTGCCACTCTGGATTCAATTTTATATACTTCAATATTTGCTTTTTCCGGTGCGCTTATAAGTCCGGTTCTTACTTTTGGTCTAATCATATTTTTTGAAAGAATATTTAATATTACTACGGAACTCACTTATCTTGAATTAACGGATTTTAATCACCCGTTGCTAAAAGAGTTGGCGAGGAATGCCCCGGGAACATTTAACCATTCTATGACTATTGGCTCGATGGTTGAAACCGCTTGCGAAGTTATAAATGCAAATCCGCTTTTAGCCAGAGTTGGGGCCTATTATCACGATATCGGCAAATCGGTAGATCCTCTCACTTTTGTTGAAAACCAGATGAGCAATGATAATTTGCATGAAAATATTTATCCTGATAGAAGTTCCGAGTTGATAATATCACATGTATTAAAAGGAATTGAGCTTGCTGAAAAATACAGGCTTCCAAAGGAAGTGGCAAATTTTATTCCTATGCATCATGGAACTATGGTGGTTAAATATTTTTATGAAAAGGCAAAAGAAGTGTTTGGGGAAGATAAGATTAGTATTGACGATTACCGTTATCCGGGACCGAAACCAAATTCCAAAGAAACTGCTTTGGTGATGTTGGCTGATGCTTGTGAATCTGCGGTGCGTTCAATGATTGAACCGGATGCTAAAAAAATTGAAAATATGATAAACAATTTAATTCAACAGAGAATTGATGATAATCAACTTGACGAATCACCTTTAACTTTTGAAGACATTAAAAAAATTAAAGTTTCTTTTTTAAATATTCTTATTGGGCAACATCACAAAAGAATCAGGTATCCTAAACAAGATGAAATGGAAAACCAAACAAATGTGAGTGAAAGTCTTTAATGCAAAGTTTGTTAAAAGAATATTTATCTGTTTTGAATTACGAGAAGAATCTTTCCGCACAAACTATTGCTTCATATCAAAATGATTTGCAAAAATTTATTGCCTTTTGCAAGGAGAATAATATACTGGATTTTAACGACATTTGTTATCATGATTTAGTTGAATACTTTTCACTTTTTGAAAAACTTGGAATTAGTTCTGCAACTACTGCGAGATATGTTTCATCGCTCAAAGGATTTTTTAAATTTCTTTTAATGTCGAACTATATTTCGATTAATCCTACCGATAAATTATCATCAACAAAAATTATTAGAAAATTGCCCGTTGTTTTAACAATATCAGAGATTGATAGAATATTATCACAACCTGATGTAACTAATAATTTAGAATTACGTGACAAGGCGATTTTGGAATTATTTTATTCCTCCGGACTGAGGGTTAGTGAATTAATAAATGTAAAGGTAAACGATATTTATTTTAAAGAAGAGATAATTAGAATTTTGGGTAAGGGAAATAAACAACGAATTGTTCCTATTGGTAGTAGCGCTCTTAAATGGATAAAAGAATATTTAATCAAAGTTAGGCCCATTTTAGAGAATAAAGCAAAAAGTTTTGGGATTTTATTTTTAAATAAACGTAGTAATAAATTATCGCGAATGGGAATCTGGAAAATAGTTAGAAAATATGTGGACGCAGCTAAAATTACCAAAGAAGTTCATCCGCATACTTTCAGACACTCGTTTGCCACTCATTTAATAGAGGGGGGAGCAGATTTAAGAAGTGTTCAAGAAATGTTGGGGCATTCGGATATTTCCACAACACAAATTTATACTCATATTGATAGAAGTTATGTTTTGCAGGTTCACAAACAATGTCATCCAAGAGGTTAATATTTTATGAAAATATCAGTTATAATTATTGCCGGAAATGAAGAAAAAAAAATTGAAGATTGCTTAAAAACTATAGAGTGGGCAGACGAAATTGTTTTTGTGGATTCGGAAAGTTCTGATAATACCGTTAATATTGCAAAGAGATTTACTAATAAAATTTATGTAAAAAAGTGGAAGGGGTTTGCAGCGCAAAAAAGATTTGCATTAGAACAAACTACTAATGATTGGGTCTTAAGTTTAGATGCCGATGAAAGAGTTTCCGAATTATTGAAACTTAAATTATTGAATATCAAAGTAAATGATTTTTCTGCTTTTAAGATTAAAAGAGATAATTATTTGCTAGGTAAAAAAATTAAGACTTGTGGTTGGGATAAAGATTATCAGTTAAGATTTTTCAATAAGTCAAAAACACAGATGAACAATAGATTAGTACACGAAGGTTTTGAAACAGAAGGAAGCGTTGCAATAATTGAAGAGCCCATAATCCATTATACGTATTCTTCAATTACCGAAGCATTGGAAAAAATAAATCGTTATTCAACACTTCAAGCAAAAGAATATTTGGGCAAAAAAAAATCAAACGCTTTTATGCTTTTGCTTCATTCTTTTTCAGCTTTTTTTAGATTTTTTATTTCACTGAAAGGATATCGAGATGGATATCGAGGAATGCTTGTTTCTTTTTTTAATTCAATCACAACATTTTTAACATATGTAAAAATAAAAGAACTTGAAAACAATTAAGCTAATTCAATCTTTTTAATATTGGATGAAAAAATATTAATATCTTTCTTATCCAATCTGGTAATTGTTTATCAAGTTTAGCATCAAATTTCCAATTATTTTCGCTTATAAGTTTTTTCATTACAGATGGATGGGTGCCGGTATATTTTTTTAAATTTCCCAAATCGTCGAATGTAGTAACATTATTCATAATTTCATTAACTTTGTCGTCATTATGATAAAGTCTTTCAAAAGCAGCTCGTTTTTCAAGTAACTTATGAGGGGGTTTTACCCATCCGTAATGAAAGATCTCGGCATTAATATCTTTCATTTTTAGCTTTGAACCGTCTGGATATCGGAAGTCCATAGCGTCGCCCCAAGAAACTATATTTTCTTTGTTTTTGATGATTCTAACTTCACGGATGTACCATTTACGGTAATTGTCTTGATAGTAATCGTAGGAACCGTAAAAATGTTTATAATTGAATCTTAATCCGTCAACATTATCATTATTTAAATATTTTTCCAGATTGTATTTAATTTCAGGAATATATTTTTCATGCAGAACCTCGTCCGATTGGATATAAAAGCACCAGTCGCCGGAACATTCTTTAAGTGCTTTATTTGTTTCAACGGAAAGAACTTTGCCGCCTTTTCTTAGAGACATGTCCCACTCGGTTTCAATTATTTTAATCTTGGGTTCGTTAAGTGCTTTTATTTCATCTAAGGTTGCATCATCGGATTTACCAACATTCACAATAAACTCATCGCAAAGAGGAAGTACGGAGAGAATAGCTTCTTTAAATGGATATGCATATAGTACACCGTTTCTAATAATTGTAAATCCTGATATTTTCATTTTTATCTTGTTCCTTTGAATTGAAGATTATATAATTTTTTATAAAGTCCGTTTTTAGTAAGCAGTTCGCTGTGTTTGCCTTGCTCAACAATTTTTCCTTTTTCGATTACAACAATTTTATGAGCATTAATTATAGTTGATAATCTATGGGCAATAACAATGGAAGTTCTTCCGCGCATCAAATTTTCAATTGCATTCTGCACCAAAATTTCCGATTCTGTATCAAGTGCCGAAGTGGCTTCATCGAGAATTAATATTGGAGGATTTTTCAAAAGAGCGCGTGCAATTGCCAAACGTTGTCTTTGTCCACCTGAGATTTTAACACCTCGATCACCAATTAATGTATTATATCCATTTGTCATTTTTACGATAAATTCGTGTGCGTTTGCCATTTTTGCAGCAGCTTCTATTTCCTCTTGTGAAAATCTATCGGTTCCGTAGGATATATTATTTTTAATTGTATCATTAAACAAAAAAGTTTCTTGTGTTACAATTCCAATTAATTTAAGCAAACTTTCAATTTTAATATTTTTGATGTTGATATCGTCAATTTTAATTGCTCCGGCAGTAACATCATAAAATCGTGGAATTAAATCTGCAAGGGTTGATTTTCCTGCACCACTTGGTCCAACAATAGCAACTATTTCACCTTTATTTATTTTTAAACTTAAATTATTTAAGATTAAAGGGCCTGTTTCATATCTAAAATCGACATTTTCAAAAGTAATTGATTTATTGAAGTTGTTAATTTCCACAGCGTTTTCTGCATTTTGAATTTTAGGCTTAGTTTCCAAAACCGAAAAGACTCTTTCGCCGGCGGCTATTCCTTCTTTAATACTATTGAAGACCTGTCCGAATAATTTTAGAGACGGCATCATTTGAAAAATAAATCCGAGATATAAGACAAACTGTCCGGGAGTCATTGCATCTTCGCCACTTAATACGCCATAGCCAACAAAGTATAGAAAGGATACTACAAATAAGATGCTTATCATTTCCGTTATAGGTGATGCCAAAGCTCTTTTTCTAATTAATGAAATTAAGGTTCTGTAATACTTTTTTACTTCATTCTGAAATTTAGAAACCTCATAATCTTGCATGTTAAAAGCTTTAACAATTCTAATGCCTCCTAGAGTTTCGTCAAGAATTGATGTTACATCGGAGATTCTTTCTTGAGATTGAATACTTTTTCTTTTAATGGAATTGCCTATTTTGCTTAGCACAAATGCTAAAATGGGTAACAATATCAGTATAAATAATGTTAGCTTCCAGTTTAATAGAAACAATACGATTGTAAATATTACTATTTGAGGGGGATCGCGAAAAATACTGTTGATTACCGCAACCATTGAATCGTTAATAATTTTTACATCATTTACAATTCTTGAAATTAAATTGCCTTTTTTTTCTTCCGTAAAAAAACTTAACGACAGTTTATGTAAATGAGAGTAAAGTCCGGTTTGAATTTCATATACTATTCCCTGTTCCACCGTTGACATGAAATAAGTTTGAAAGAAGGCAAAAATATTTTTTAACAAAAAGCTAATAAAGATTAATATGCATATATATGTCAAAACTTCTATATGATTATGCGAGGCAAGTAGTTCTGCAAATTTAGCCTGAAAAAATTCCTTAAAATTCATAAAGGTGAAAGCGGGAACAGAAATAATTTTTTTTGCAGGTACTTGTTTGAAAAGCAAATCTACAAATGGCATTACAAGAGCAATTGATATTACATTAAACAAAATGTATAGAATCATGAATAGATTTGCTGTCAATAAGGGGCGGATATAATTTTTGAAATACTTGAAAAATTTTAAATATGTTTTCATTGTGCCAAAATTTAGTAGATAATATTTCGAAAGATAGGTAAAAAAAATCTACTTTTAAATTTCTCTTTTCTACAATTAATAAAACAAAATTTTAATATCTTTGATAATCAAAAAAAATGAGCAAATGACAAACAAAACAAAAATATCTTCCATAATTATTGCTAAAAACGAAGAAGCTAATATTCAGCGATGTATTGAAAGTCAGCTGGGGTGCATTGATGAAATCATTCTTCTAATTGATAATAAAACCACGGATAGAACAAAAGAAGTTGCTGCTCAATTCAAAAAAGTTGTTTGTAAAGAGGTTCAATGGCAGGGATTTTCAAAAACAAAACAAATGGCTACTCAACTAGCCTGTAATGATTGGATATTTTGGATTGATGCCGATGAGGAAATTACAACTGAACTTGCCGAGGAATTAAAGCAATTTAAAAATGGACACAAGAAGTACAGAGTATATTCAGTGGCAAGGCGGGCATTTTTCTTAGGGAAATGGATAAAACACAGTGGATGGTATCCGGGAAGAGTAAATCGTTTGTTTAATAAAAATTTTGCAAAATTTTCGGATAGCAATGTTCATGAACATCTTGTTTTTGAAGGGGAAGTGGGCAAGCTTGCAAATGATTTAAATCATTATACCGATCCTAATTTAACTCATTATTTTGAAAAATTAAATAATTATACTTCGCTGGCTGCAAACGATTTATTGAAAAAAAATAGGAAAGTTTTTTTGAAAGATATTTTATTGAGGCCTATTTTTATTTTTGTTAAAATGTTTTTTTTGCGATTAGGTTTTTTGGATGGCTATCACGGATTAGTTTTGGCAATGCTTTCATCGGCGTATGTTTTTGTTAAGTATGTAAAACTTTGGGAAATAAAAGGAGCAACAAAATGAAGATTGGGATAATCCCAAATACATCGAAAAAAGACATTGCAAAAATTATTATTAAAATAATTAAGAGTTTAGAAAAGTATCAATTTGAATATTTTATCAGTGCTTCAATAAATAAAATTACAGATGAAATTTATCCGATGCTTGATAGACAGTTTGTAGTAGCGGATGAAGAGTTGCTCAAGAATGTTGATATTATTTTTTCTGTTGGCGGAGACGGCACTCTTCTTGCAACTGCATACAAATCTCGGAATTCCAGAACGCCTATATGTGGAATTAATATCGGTAAGCTTGGCTTTTTAGCAGAATATTATGTTGAAAATTTGGATGAGTTTTTAACTGAACTGAAAAGGGGCGAGTATTCCATAGGATACAGAATGGCATTAGATGGAATCTGTTTGAATAAAGAAAGACAACCTTTATATGCGGTAAATGATATAGTTATCGATAAAGGTGGTTGGGCAAAAATGATTGAGTTAACAGTAAAGGTTGACGAAGATTATGTAGCTACATTTTCGGCAGATGGTTTAATTATTGCCACCCCAACAGGTTCTACCGGTTATTCACTTTCAACCGGCGGCCCGATTGTTTCGCCAAACACAGATGTAATTACACTCTCACCAATTGCCCCGCACTCTTTAACAATGCGTCCTTTGGTTTTGTCCGGAAATCAAAGAATAATTGTAACGGTAAAATCTCTTCATACAAGTGTGCAAGTTAGTTGTGACGGACAGAGAGTTGAATATTATGATTCAAATTTTACACTTGAAATAAAAAAATCTACTAAATGCGTTAAGCTTGTGCATACTAAATCCACATCATATTTTAATGTTTTGCGGCAGAAGTTTTTCTGGGGACTGGATGTTAGAAACAGTAATGGTTTTTAGGCGATATTAATAAAGTCAATTTCGGAGTTATATTTTTTTGTAAGCGTATATTTTAGAATCTTGTTTTTTTCATTGTTCAATTCGGGATCATTATTTATAATTCCAAATGCTTCATTTTTTGCGGCAATTAAAATTTCAGAATCTTTAATTATATCGGAAAATATTAGTGAAGGCAATCCGCTTTGTTCTTTTCCGAAAATGTTTCCCGGTCCGCGAAGTTTAAAATCAATTTCAGAAAGATCAAATCCATTACTAATATTTTGCATTGCATTTAATCTAATTGCCGCCTTACTTTTTTCAATATCTGTTTTCGACATAAATTCAAAATTATAATCTAGATTTGCAGAGCGCGATTCAATTGTTTTATTTGTTACCAAAATACAATAAGCTTGTTTATTGCTTCTGCCAACACGACCTCGTAATTGATGCAATTGCGAAAGTCCGAATCTATGTGCGTCGTTAATTAAAATAATATTTGCGTCGGGAATATCAATACCCACTTCAATTACAGTAGTTGAAAACAAAACATCAAATTCTTTGGCGGCAAATTTTTTCATCATACTTTCTTTTTCCTGCCAGTTCATTTTTCCGTGCAATAATCCAACTCTTATGTTTTTGAAAAATGTAAGTTTCAGTTTTTCAAAATATTCTATTGCTGATTTCAAGTCTAATTTTTCAGATTCTTCAACAAGTGGGTAAACAATGTAGGATTGATATCCCTCTTTAATTTTATCAATTATAAATTTATATATTTTGGGTAGTCTGTTTTCATTGCGTACAAAAGTTTGAATTGGAATTCTATTAGCTGGTAGTTGGTCAATAATAGAAATATCCAAATCACCATACAAGGTCATTGATAATGTACGCGGAATAGGAGTGGCGGTCATAATTAAAATATCCGGTGTAAAAGATTTACCAATTAATTTGGCTCGTTGGGCAACCCCGAAGCGATGTTGTTCATCAATTACAATTAATCCGAGTTTTGAAAATACCACCTGTTCTTCAATTAAAGCATGTGTGCCGATAACAATTTGTGATTTACCTGTTTCAATATTTTTAAGGGTTTTGACTTTTTCTTTTGAACTTCTTCCGCCAAGAAGTAAATTTACTTTAACATCAAAATTTTTAAGTAATGCTGAAATATTTTCAAAGTGCTGTGAAGCTAGTATTTCTGTTGGAGCCATTAAAGCACATTGAAAACCACTGTCAATTGCAATCAGCATTGCCACTAAGGCTACAATTGTTTTGCCTGAGCCTACATCGCCCTGAATTAATCTATTCATGGGTGTAGTTTCGCTCATGTCTTTTTTTATTTCTGATAATGTTTTTAATTGAGCGTTTGTTAAATTAAAGGGTAATGTTTTTAAAAAAGCTTTTATTAAATTTGTTTTGGGTTTTAATGAGAATCCTTTTGTGTGATATTTTGTAAAGAATTTTCTTTTAGCAATAATTATTTCTAAGTAAAATAATTCTTCGAATTTAAATCTTTTTTGTGCAATTAATAATTTCTCGGTGGTGGAAGGGAAGTGAATTTCGGTAATAGCTTTATTAATTGAAGGAAGATGGTTTTTTGCTAATAATGCTGCAGGTAATGTTTCGTTAATGTAGTTTTTATATTCTTTCACTGCTCCTGAAATAATTTTTCTTAATTGGATGTCTCCTAAATTACTACTCTTCAATTCTTTTGTTAGTTTATAGAAAGGAATAATTTTACCGGTGTTTAAAAATTCCAACGATTCTGTTTCGTCAAGTTTATCAAAGTCCGGATGCGTGAATTGTAAATGGCCGTATTTGGAAATTACGGGTTTTGCGGAAATTGCAACTATATCATTTTTATTAAATTTATTTTTAAAATATTTTATTCCTTGAAACCATACGCATTCAAAAAAACCTGTATCGTCTCTAAAGTGTACTTTAAAAATATTCTTTGAAAATTTGGACCTGTATTTTGAAGTGTTGATTAGTTCCGTACTATCGACTTTTCCAATTATAGTAACTTCGCCTTCATAACCATTAATTACGTATTCGATAACTTGCTGTGTATTAATTAATTTTGTTCTATCGAGATATTTGACCGGAAAATAGAATAGTAAATCATAGATAGAATTAATACCGGCTTTATTAAAGGCTTTAGCTCTTTTGGGTCCAACCGATTTTAAGTATTGAACATTTTGAAAAAGTTTTTCGGAATTATCCATTACTGTTTAAAAGAAATTTTGATAGGTAGAAAATAAAACAAATTTTCATTTATTGCTATTTATAAGTTTAAATCAGTTT
>CAZCBD010000032.1:0-18113 GCA_964496755.1 uncultured Melioribacteraceae bacterium | reverse complement strand
TCTGAGCAGCACCGGTAATCATGTTTTTAACATAATCGGCGTGTCCCGGACAATCCACGTGCGCATAGTGTCTTGTAGCGGTTGAATATTCAACGTGAGCTGTAGCGATAGTAATACCACGTTCTTTTTCTTCAGGTGCGTTATCAATACTATCGAATGATCTTTTTTCAGATAAACCTTTTTTACTTAAGGCCATTGTAATCGCAGCTGTTAAAGTTGTTTTACCATGATCCACGTGTCCGATTGTACCAATATTTACGTGAGCCTTCGAGCGATCAAATTTTTCTTTAGCCATTAGATACTCCTTTTATTAACTTATTATTTTTCTTTTATACTTCAGCTTCATAATTATCTTTAACATATGCCTTTTCAGACAATTCTTCTGCAATGCTTTTAGGTACTTGATTATAATGCGAAAATTGCATTGTAAATATTGCTCTACCTTGGGTTTTCGATCTAAGTGTAGTAGCATAACCAAACATTTCCGAAAGCGGAACCGTTGCTTTAATTACCTGAGCATCTTTTCTGGGATGAAATCCTTCAATTTTTCCTCTTCTGGAGTTCAAATCACCCATCACATCACCAAGATATTCTTCGGGTGTAATAACTTCAACAGCCATTACGGGTTCCAACAAAGCGGGCGATGCTTTTTTTGCACCGTCTCTTAAAGCTATTGCAGCTGCAACTTTAAATGACATTTCATCGGAATCTACATCATGGTATGATCCGTCATATAATTTTGCCTTAATATCCACCAACGGATATCCGGCTAAAACACCATTTTTCATTGCATCTTTTATGCCTTTGCTAACCGGTGTGATGTACTCTTTTGGTACTACTCCACCAACTATTGCATCAACAAATTCAAATCCTTTACCGGGCTCATTCGGTTCTAATTCCAACCATACATGTCCGTATTTACCGCGTCCACCACTTTGCTTAACAAATTTACCTTCAATATTCACTTTTTTGGTAATTGTTTCTCTGTATGCTACCTGTGGTTTTCCGATGTTAGCTTCAACTTTAAATTCGCGCTTCATTCTGTCAATTAATATTTCCAAATGAAGTTCACCCATTCCGGCAATCAATGTTTGTCCGGTTTCTTCATTCAAGCTAACCTTGAAAGTCGGGTCTTCTTCGGATAATTTAACCAAAGCATCAGATAATTTATCTTGATCTGCTTTAGTTTTCGGTTCAATTGCTATTTGAATAACCGGTTCGGGGAAAGCCATTTTTTCCAATTGCACTTGTTCATCTTCCGTACAAAGCGTATCGCCGGTTTTTGTGTGTTTTAATCCCACAATAGCAACTATATCACCTGCTCTAATCCCTTCAATATCCTGCCGATGATTAGCATGCATCTGCAGAATTCTACCAATTCTTTCTTTTTTTCCGGAGTTTGAATTGTAAATATAAGAACCGGTTTTAAGTTTACCACTGTAAACTCTAATATATGTGAGTTTGCCTACATATGGATCAGTCATAATTTTAAATGCCAATGCTGCAAACTTTGATGTTTCGTCTTGCTTTCTTAAAATAATTTTATCGTCTGACACTCTATTTACTTCCAACTCCGGCAAATCTGCAGGTGAAGGCAAAAATTCAATAACAGAATCCAAAAGTTTTTGAACACCTTTGTTTTTAAAAGCGGAACCACATAAAACAGGAATAATTTTTAAATCTATAGTTGCTTTTCGCAAAACATCTTTAATTTCTTTTTCAGTTATTTCATCACCATCCAAATATTTTTCTAACAGTGAATCATCCACATCAGAAACCGCTTCAAGCATCAATGTTCTGTATTTTTCTGCTAATTTCACCAAATCCGTGGGAATTGTAGTATCTTCGAATTTTGCTCCTGTTGGATCATCAACATACATTCTGGCCGACATTGTAATCAAATCAATAACACCTGTAAACATATCACCTTCGCCTATAGGCAAAGTAATTGGAACAGCGTTGGCTTTTAATCTATCTTTCATCATTTGCACCGCATTATAAAAATCGGCACCAACTCTATCCATTTTGTTTACAAAAGCAATTCTCGGAACGCCATATTTATCAGCCTGTCTCCAAACGGTTTCGGATTGAGGTTCAACACCGCCAACGGCGCAGAATAATGCAACCGCACCATCCAAAACTCTCAAAGATCTTTCAACTTCAACTGTAAAATCCACGTGCCCCGGGGTATCGATAATATTAATTTGATGGTCACTCCAAAAACAAGTTGTGGAAGCACTTGTAATAGTAATTCCTCTTTCCTTTTCTTGCTCCATCCAATCCATGGTAGCGGCACCATCATGCACTTCACCCAATCGGTGAACTTTTCCGGTATAAAACAAAACTCTTTCGGTAGTTGTAGTTTTTCCGGCGTCAATATGTGCCATAATACCAATATTTCTAACTTTCGATATATCTATTTTCTTTGCCATCGTATCAAATTAACCTTATCTCATCACCATCTAAAATGCGCAAACGCTTTATTAGCTTCCGCCATTTTGTGTGTATCATCTTTTTTCTTTACCGCCTGTCCATCACCGTTTGATGCGGCTATTAATTCAGCAGCCAATCTGGCAGCCATTCCTTTATCACCTCTTTTTGAGGAATATAATTTCAACCATCTTAAAGCCAGAGCAATTCTACGTTCCGGTCTAACTTCCATCGGAACTTGATAAGTGGCCCCGCCAACTCGTCTACTTCTTACTTCTACAAGCGGCTGAACATTACTAACAGCTTTTTTGAAAACTTCCAAACCGTTTTTCTTAGTTTTTTTCTCAACAATGTCAAAGCTATCGTAAACAACTTTTCTGGCAACAGACTTTTTTCCGTCCAGCATTACATAGTTAATAAACTTACTAACCAAAACATCATTAAATTTGGAATCTGGTTTAATAAATTTCTTTTCTGCTCTTCTCTTTCTCATAATACTTAGCTCTTAACTTTTGGTTTTTTAGTACCGTATTTTGATCTTCCTTTTTTTCTTTCATCAACACCGCTTGTATCTAAAGTGCCGCGAATAATGTGGTATCTTACTCCGGGTAAATCTTTTACCCTACCACCTCTAATCAACACAATAGAGTGCTCTTGCAGGTTATGACCTTCACCAGGTATATAAGCTGTAACCTCTATTCCATTTGTCAATCTAACCCTTGCAACTTTACGCAAAGCCGAGTTAGGTTTTTTAGGGGTAGTTGTATATACTCTTGTGCACACACCACGTTTCTGTGGACAAGCATCTAATGCTCTTGATTTACTCTTCGTAACGATAACTTTACGACCTTTTCTTACTAACTGATTTACTGTGGGCACAAATTCCTCCAGTATAATTTTTACAAGTTTTTAAAAATTTCAGACTCTCAATATAGAGAACCTTTTATTTATTGTCAAGCACAGCTTTTTACTTTTTTCGTTTTTTGACTAAAATTACATTTATTTTTTTTTGTAATTCTATTTTTCATCATTCAGCTACTTTAACTTCGTCTGATGTTTCATCTGCTTCAGGTTGTTCAATAATGATTTTATCGTACTTTTTAAGACCTGTTCCGGCCGGAATCAGATGTCCCATCACAACATTTTCTTTCAAGCCTGTCAAATGATCTTCCTTAGCAGCAATTGCTGCATTAGTAAGTACCTTAGTGGTTTCTTGGAAAGAAGCTGCAGAAATAAAACTTTCCGTAGATAATGCTGCTTGAGTGATACCCAAAAGTACGTTATCAAAAGTGGCTGCTTCGGCATCTCTAACCTTTAGAGGTTCTTTCTCTTTTCTCTTAAGATCTAAAGATATTTCTCTGTATTTTGTTCTCGGTATTTTTTGGCCTTCGAGAAGCTTTGAACCACCGGATTCTGTTACAACAACCATATTATTAATTCGATCGTTTTCCTGAGCAAAGGTGATTTTATGCACCAATTCTTCTTCAATAAAGTCAGTATCGCCCGATGTAACCACTCTTAATTTTTGAAGCATTTGTTTAACAATAACTTCAATGTGTTTATCATTAATTTTCACACCTTGCAAGCGATATACATCTTGAATTTCGTTAACAAGATATTCTTGAACAGCATTTGTACCTTTAATTTTCAAAATATCATGCGGATCAATCGGCCCATCGGTAATTTTTTCACCCACAGGAATTTCATCGCCTTCTTGTACAAGAATATGCTTACCATATGGAACATTATATGATTTTTCAATAGTTCCGTCTAAAGATTCAACAATAATTACTCTTGAACCTTTTTTTCTTGCACCGAATTTCACAATACCTTCAATTTCAGATACTATTGCCGGGTCATGCGGGCTTCTTGCTTCAAATAATTCGGTTACTCTGGGCAAACCACCCGTAATATCTCTTGATTTGGAGCTTTGTTTCGAAATTTTAGCAAGTGTTGTACCGGCTTTAACTTTTTCGCCGTCATCAATCGTAATGTTTGCTCCGGTTGGTACCGTGAAAACTTTTTGCGTACCGTCATCACTTGTTATAACAATACTCGGTGTAAGGGTTTTGTTTTTAGATTCAATTACAACCTTTTGAACGTGACCGGTTTGCTCATCTGATACTTGTTGTAAAGTTTCACCATCAATTAAATCTGTAAAAGAAACTCTACCGCCAATATCAGTTAAAATCAATGCGTTATAAGGGTCATGATTGTAAATCGGTTGTCCTTTCTTTATTTCCTGATCATCGGAAACCAGTAATTCCGCACCATAAGGTATTTCGTATCTTTTAATTTGTCTGTCATCTTTATCAACAATATTAACGATACCCCTTCTTCCTATTACTACTTTTACGGTACCTAAGAAATCGCTTTTTTCAACAAATCTGATTTTTTCAAATTTAATTTTACCTTCTGTGTTTGATTCTACTTGCGATTGTGAAGCAATACGCGAGGAAGTACCGCCAAGGTGGAAAGTACGTAACGTTAACTGAGTACCCGGCTCACCAATTGATTGAGCTGCAATAATACCTACTGCTTCTCCAACTTCAACCAGTTTACCGCTTGTAAGGTTTCTACCGTAACATTTTGAACAAACTCCACGATGAGATTCGCAAGTTAGAACTGTTCGAATGTAAACAGAATCAAGATTAGCTTCATCAATTCTATCGGCAATTTCTTCGCTGATTAATGTGCCAACTTCACAAATCAAATCATCTGTTCTTGGATCATAAACATCTTCTTGAGCAACACGACCAATGATTCTTTCGGCAAGCGGTTCTCTTTCAACTTCTCCATCTTTTAGCGCTGTAACATAAACACCACGAATAGTTCCGCAATCATCTTCCGAAACAATTACATCTTGGGCAACGTCGCAAAGTCTTCTTGTTAAATATCCGGCATCTGCGGTTTTAAGAGCCGTATCAGCCAAACCTTTACGGGCACCGTGAGTTGAAATAAAGTATTCAAGTACCGATAACCCTTCTTTAAAGTTAGCAACAATCGGGTTTTCAATGATTTCGCCGGATGATCCGGTAAGTGTTTTTTGTGGTTTCATCATCAATCCACGCATACCGGCCAATTGTCGAACTTGTTCTTGTGAACCCCTTGCACCGGAGTCAACCATCATGTGAAGAGAGTTGAAACCGTCATTGTCCGATTTAATTCTTTGCATTAGTGACTTTGCAACATTATTGGTTGTATGGGTCCAAACGTCTATAATTTTATTGTATCTTTCAGCATCTGTAATTAAGCCCATTTCGTGTTCTTCCATTATGGAAGCCACTTTTTGGTTCGATTCATCTATTAATTTAGCTTTTTCATCGGGGATGTGCATATCACTAAAGCTAATGGAAATACCTGCTGCGGTAGAGTATCTATATCCCAATTCCTTCAAATCATCCAAAAATTTTGCGGTAACAACATTTCCAAGTTTAATGAACATGTTATATATTAATCCGCGGAAAACTTTTTTGATTAAAAGTTCATTAAAATAACCAACTTCTTTCGGAACTATTTGGTTAAAGATAACTCGTCCGGTTGTTGTTTCAATAAACTGTCCGTCAATTTTTACATTTATTTTTGCATGCAAATCTATAATTTTGTTATCAAAGGCAATAATTACCTCTTGCGGATCGCTAAAGTATTTTCCTTCGCCTTTGGCACCTTCTTTCACTTTTGTAAGATAATAGCAACCTAGAATTATATCCTGAGTAGGCACAACAATTGGAGAACCGTTTTGAGGCGATAAAATGTTATGACTGCTAAGCATCAATAATGAGGCTTCCAATCTTGCTTCAAACGAAAGGGGTAAGTGAACCGCCATTTGATCACCGTCAAAGTCGGCATTAAAAGCGGTACAAACCATCGGATGTAACTGAATAGCTTTTCCGTCAATTAATTTCGGCTGAAAAGCTTGAATACCTAATCTGTGCAAAGTAGGTGCACGGTTTAGCAATACCGGATGTCCTTTAATTATATTTTCCAATAATGCCCAAATAGTCGGTTCTTTTCTATCAACAGCTTTTCTTGCACTTTTAACTGTTTTATAATGACCATGTTCAATAAGTTTTCTTATTACAAACGGTTTATATAATTCAACAGCCATATCCTTTGGTAAACCGCATTCGTGCAATTTCAATTCCGGCCCTACAACAATAACCGAACGTCCGGAATAATCAACACGTTTACCCAATAAGTTTTGGCGAAAACGTCCTTGTTTACCTTTAAGTACATCACTTAAGGATTTAAGAGGTCTGTTACCGTCACTTCTAACTGCACTTGATCTTCTTGAATTATCAAAAAGTGCATCAACGGCTTCCTGAAGCATTCTTTTTTCATTTCGTAAGATAACTTCAGGAGCTTTAATATCTATTAATCTTCTTAATCTATTGTTCCGAATAATTACACGTCTATAAAGATCATTCAAATCGGAAGTAGCAAATCTACCGCCTTCTAAAGGCACCAAAGGTCTTAGTTCTGGCGGAATTACAGGAATTGCACTTAAAACCATCCATTCGGGTTTATTCGGAACTTTTTCTTCTTTTTCTCTAAAAGCTTCTAAAACGCGTAATCTTTTTAAAATATCATTTCTTTTTTGTTGCGAAGTTTCTTCTTTTAATCGTGCTTTTAGGGATAGAAATATTGTTTCAATATCTAATTGTTTTAACAATGTTTTAACGGCATCACCGCCAATTTTGGCAATAAATTTTTTGGGGTCGTCATTTTCAAGTGCATCATTATCATGGGGCAAAGAAGCAACAATTTCAAAGTACTGATCTTCCGATATTAAATCTTTTTTAGATAAGCCTGTTGTTCCCGGGTTAATAACTACGTATGATTCATAATAAATAATTTTTTCAAGTTCTTTGGTAGTCATTCCAAGCAAATTACCGATTTTAGAAGGCAATGCCCTGAAAAACCAAATATGAACAACAGGAACAGCAAGATTAATATGTCCCATTCTTTCGCGACGAACACTTTTTAATGTAACTTCAACGCCGCATCTATCGCAAACAATACCTTTGTATCGCACACCTTTATATTTACCGCAAGCACATTCCCAATCCTTTACAGGCCCAAAAATCTTTTCACAAAACAAACCGTCTTTTTCCGGTCTGAAAGAACGATAGTTAATAGTTTCAGGTTTAGTAACTTCGCCATGAGACCTTGAAAGAATATCATCAGGGCTGGCTAAGCTGACGGTCATCTTATCTATGTTGGTAATTTTCTTTTCTACTGTACGAAATCTCATTTAAATTCTCCTCGAATTAAATTATTAATGACTAGTTAACCTTAATATCCAGACCTAAGCCTTGTAATTCTTTTAGCAATACGTTAAATGCTTCCGGTATACTTGGTTTGGTAAGGTTTTCGCCTTTAACTATCGCTTCGTAGACTTTTGCTCTACCTGTAACATCGTCACTCTTGACAGTTAATATTTCTTGCAAAGTATGAGCCGCTCCGTAGCCTTCGAGCGCCCAAACTTCCATTTCACCAAATCTTTGGCCACCAAATTGTGCTTTACCACCAAGTGGTTGTTGAGTAATTAAAGAATACGGCCCAATTGACCTTGCGTGTAATTTATCATCAATCATATGCCCTAGTTTAAGCATATAAATATATCCGCAAGTAACTTTTTGGTGAAACTTGTCGCCGGTTAAACCATCATAAAGCGTAGCTTTGCCACCTTCGGGAATACCCGCTTTTTCAAGCCATTCTTCAACATCTTTGTGGGTAGCACCATCAAATATCGGGGTTTCGAATTTTAGATTAAGATTTTTACCAACCCAACCTAAAACTGTTTCATATAACTGTCCGATATTCATACGAGATGGTACACCAAGTGGATTTAGAACTATATCAACAGGGGTACCGTCTTCATGATACGGCATATCTTCGGCAGGTACAACTTTAGCAACAACACCTTTATTACCATGGCGCCCGGCCATTTTGTCACCAACCTGAAGTTTACGCTTTTTAGCAATATAAACTTTTGCTAACTGTACTATTCCCGGTGCTAATTCATCACCACTATGTATTTTAAGTTTTTCTCGTTTAAAATCTTCTTCGATATCCGATATGATAAAGAAGTAATTTTTGTATAATGCTTTTACCAGTTGATTCAATTTTTCGTCTTTAAACCAATCTAAGGTAGAATCTAATTTCGAAACATCTTCGATACTTTCAAATGTAGATTCTTTTATTAAAGTGTTACTTCTTACAACAACTGAACCATCTAAATCTCTGATTCCCGTTGTTGTTTTGCCAACACAAATTTTATTTAATTTTTGAACTAATTTTCTTAAATAAGCGTCTCTTCTTTTTCTGTAAGCAACTTCCAATTGTTCCAATTGCTCTTTTTCAATTTTCTTGGAATCGCTATCCTTGCGTTTTCTGCTAAAGAGGCGAGTTTTTATTACCGTCCCTTTTAGCCCGGGAGGAGCTTTTAGAGACGCATCTTTAACGTCACCGGCTTTATCTCCGAAAATTGCTTTCAATAATTTTTCTTCGGGTGTAGGGTCAGTTTCTCCTTTCGGCGTAATTTTACCAATTAAGATATCACCTTCTTTAACGGTAGCACCTTCGCGAATTATACCGTTTTCATCTAAATTCTTGGTTGCTTCTTCGCTTACATTCGGAATATCTCGGGTTAATTCTTCTTCGCCACGTTTTGTTTCGCGAACTTGAAGTTCAAATTCTTCGATGTGGATTGAAGTATAAACATCGTCATATACAATTCTTTCGCTAATTACAATAGCATCTTCAAAATTGTATCCGCGCCAAGGCATAAATGCAACGGAAATATTTCTACCTAGGGCCAATTCGCCTTTATCAATTGCAGCGCCATCGGCCAAGGCATCACCTTTTTTAACTTTCTGACCTGTGGTAACTATAGGTTTTTGATTTATGCAGGTTTCTTGGTTTGTGCCGGAAAATTTATTTAAATAATAGGTCTTACGTCTGTCATCATCAAAGGATGTAAGAGCTTCGAAGCTATTTTCATCTAAATCATATTTAACGATAATTTTTGTGGCATCGGCATATTCAACTATTCCATTATCTTCGGCAATTACAATTCCGCGTGAATCGTATGCAGCTTTTTTCTCCATTCCGGTTCCAACAATCGGGGCTTCGGGACAAAGAAGAGGTACTGCCTGACGTTGCATGTTAGAGCCCATTAATGCGCGGTTAGCATCATCATGCTCTAAGAAAGGAATTAATGAAGCCGCAACACTTACAATTTGCGATGGGGCAACATCCATGTAGTCAACATTTTCCGGTGTTACAACCGGGAATTCGCCTTTATTTCTACATTTTACTCTATCATTTAAAAATTTTCCCTGCTCGTCAATCGGTGCATTTGCTTGTGCAATTGTATATTCATCTTCTTGGTCTGCACTAAGGTATTCAACTTTTTTTGTTACAACTCCGTTTTTTACTTTCCGATACGGTGCTTCTAAAAATCCGTATCCATTAACGCGAGCAAAAATTGTTAAGGAAGAAATCAAACCGATGTTCGGTCCTTCGGGTGTTTCAATCGGGCATAAGCGTCCATAGTGCGTATGGTGAACGTCGCGAACCTCAAAACCAGCTCTTTCTCTAGTTAGCCCGCCCGGACCCAAAGCAGATATTCTTCTTTTATGGGTCAATTCCGATAATGGATTTGTTTGATCCATAAATTGTGACAATTGGTTTGTGCCGAAAAATGCATTTATTACACTTGTAATAGTTCTTGCATTAACCAAATCCTGAGGCTGCATATTTTCATTGTCGCGCATATTCATTCTTTCTTTTATGGTACGCGCCATTCTAGCCAAACCAATATTAAATTGTTGTTGAAGTTGTTCACCAACTGTTCGTACTCTTCTGTTACCTAAGTGGTCAATATCATCAACGCTAATTTCACCTTTTTTCATTAAAATGATATTCTTCATAATTGCCAAAATATCATCATTTGTAAGGACGGTAACATCAGTGGGAATATCTAATCCCAATTTATCGTTCATTCTAAAACGACCAACTTCACCTAAATCGTAACGTTTGTCGTTAAAAAACAATTTATCTATTAATGCTTCGGCAGTATCAACATCAGGAGATTCGCCTGATCGTAATTGACGATAAATAGCGAATAAGGCTTCTTCTTTTGACTGCGAAGTATCTTTCTTTAATGTATTTAAAATTAAATCTTGTTCCGGACTGGTATTATCTGTAATCAATTCAATTTCTTCAATTGTAGAAGCCAAAATCTCGTTAATTACATCCTCGGTTAGCGCTTCTTCTTTTGCGGCAAATATTTCGCCGGTATTCATGTCGATAACATCCGAAGCAGCAACGCGGCCTATATGTTTATCAAAATCTAAATCTTTAACTCTAACTGTTTCTACCAGATTGAATAAATTTAAGATTTCTGCATCGGTTTCATACCCCAATGCTCTGAGTAAAGTAGTTGAGGGGAATTTTTTCCGTCTATCAATATAAACATAAAGAATATGATTAATATCGGTAGCAAATTCCACCCAAGAACCTCTAAAAGGAATAATTCTAGCTGAAAAAATGGGAGTGCCGTTTGGATGGACAGTTTGCGAAAACGCAACGCCCGGAGAACGATGTAGCTGGCTAACGATAACTCTTTCTGCACCATTAATTACAAAAGTTCCTTTTTCCGTCATAAAAGGTAAGTTACCAAGATAAACTTCTTGTTCTACAGAATTCACAAATTCTTCTGTTTCTTCATCCTTAGTTGACAAACGCAATTTTGCTTTTAATGGAACGCTAAAAGAAAGGCCTCTTTCCTCGCATTCTGTTATTGAAAATCGGGGTTTTTCAATATAATAATTAATAAAATCAAGCCTAAAAAATTCCTTATTATCAAGAATAGGAAAATTAGCATTAAATACGGCTTGCAGACCTTTGTTTTCACGCTCGTCAGGGTTAATGTGTAATTGCAAGAACTCTTCGAACGATTCTACTTGAATGTTTAATAAATGCGGAGTTTCAACTGCAGGTTTTATTTTTGCAAAAGAAATTCTTTTATTTTTCTTACTATTCAATCCAAACCTCCCATAAAAAATATGAACAGGTAATAAACCTTTATAAATTAAACAAAAGTGATAAGTACGGATTTAGCCGTCTTACCACTTTTGCATGAAATTTTTATTTAATCTAAGAATTATTTTAATTCTACAGTTGCACCTGCTTCTTCTAATTCAGCTTTAATTTTTTCAGCTTCATCTTTAGAAACAGCTTCTTTAACCGCTTTTGGAGCAGAATCAACTAATTCTTTAGCTTCTTTAAGGCCTAAACCTGTATGAGTTCTAACTACTTTAATTACATTAATTTTTTTGTCGCCAATACCGGCTAAAATAACATCAAATTCAGTTTTTTCTTCTTCTGCAGCACCAGCAGCAGGAGCAGCACCGGCAGCCATCATTACAGGAGCAGCTGCAGTTACACCAAATTCATCTTCTAATGCAGTTTTTAATTCAGCTGCTTCAACCATTGTTAAAGCTTTGATATCTTCTACTATCTTAGCTATTTTTTCTGACATTTTAATTTCTCCCGATTTATCTTTTCGTTTTAATTTACTAAAATTTTAAAGCTCGCTTTGCCTTAAATTGTTTAATTTAATTTTTTGCTAAGCTGCTTCCTTTTTTGAAATCTGATCTACCAAACTAACAATATCTCTGATAACTCCGTTAATTGCACCAACAATACCTTGAGCAGGAGCGGCAACACTTCTTACGATGCTAGCCATAATTTCTTCTTTAGTTGGCATTGAAGCAAGAACTTCAAGTTTATCAGATCCATAATATTGGCCATCAATAACAGCACATTTGTATTTGAATTTTTTCAAACTGCTGTTATACTTTTTAATTATTTTTGCAGGTGCAACAAAATTTTCACCTGTAAATGCGAATCCGGTCATTCCTTGAAGCATAGGAACAACTTCATCATATCCGCCTATTTCTTCCAAAGCTTTTTGTACTAAAGTATTCTTAAAAACTTTGTAAGTAACATCTTCTTTTAGAAATTCTCTTCGAATTTCATTGATTTGTGCTACGTTAATTCCAGAATAATCTACCAAATAAACTGCAGTGGACTGAGTTAACAGTTCTTTTATTTGAGAGACTATCGCTTCTTTCTCTTTTTTATTCATTGTTCTCCCAAATTATTTGATTAACGAATAGCAGAAGCATTTTTTTTGAGTGCGTAAACTTTTATTCTAAATTATTTAATTTTTATTGTTTTGCCATTGAAATAGCTGCATCTTTTTCTAAAGCTAAACTGGGACCCATTGTTGAAGAAATATATAAACTCTTCACATATTGTCCTTTAGCCGAAGCAGGCTTAAGCTTAATAATAGTTGAAATAAAAGTAAGTAAATTTTCTTTTAGCTGATTATCATCAAAGCTCATTTTTCCTAATGAAGCATGAACTATTCCTGTTTTATCTACTCTAAAATCAATTTTACCGGCTTTCACTTCTTTTACCGCTTTGGCAACATCCGGTGTTACGGTACCACTTTTAGGATTAGGCATTAAACCTTTGGGGCCTAAAATTCTACCTAATTTTCCTAAATGAGGCATTGCATCGGGCGATGCAATAATCACATCAACATCCGTCCAACCTTCTTTGATTTTTTCAAAATAATCTTCAAATCCAACATAATCGGCACCGGCTTCTTTTGCAGCTTCGGCTTTGTCGCCTTTTGTAATTACCAAAACTTTCACTTCTTTACCTGTACCGTGTGGTAATGATACGGTACTTCTAATCATTTGATCTGCATGCCTAGGATCAACCCCTAATCTAATTGCACAATCAAAAGATTCGGTAAATTTAGCATTAGAAACTTCTTTTAAAGTTTTTATTGCTTCGTCAACTGAATACTCTTTTTTCAAGTCAACTTTTTCTCTTATCGCTTTTACTCTTTTAGACAATTTCATTTTTCTACCAACTTAAACTTGTTAATAATATCTAATCAACAACTGTTATTCCCATACTTCTTGCAGTTCCGGCAATCATATTAATTGCATGATCCATATCGTTTGCATTTAAATCCGGCATTTTTGTTTCTGCAATTTCCTTCAGTTGATCTCTGGTTACTTTTGCTACTTTAATTTTATTCGGCTCGGCAGAACCACTTTTTAAGTTCAAAGTTTTTTTCAATAACACCGCTGCCGGTGGAGTTTTTGTAATAAAAGTAAACGATTTATCCTGATATACAGTAATAACAACTGGAATAATTAAGCCGGCTTTATCTGAAGTTTTTGCATTAAATTGCTTACAAAACTCCATAATATTTACACCTTTTTGGCCTAATGCCGGGCCTACCGGTGGTGATGGATTTGCTTGTCCTGCCGGAATTTGAAGCTTAATATATCCGCTTATTTTTTTAGCCATAACTGAACCTGTTTATTACTTACGATTTATTTTAATTTATCACTTATTATTATGTTATAATCTTTTGCATATAACTTACTTAAACTGCTAAAAGGCTAAATCACTGTTCCAATTCAGCCTGTGCAAAATCAATTTCAACCGGAGTTTTTCTGCCGAAGATAGAAACCATAACTTTTATTTTCATCTTATCTTCATAAACTTCTTCAACGGTACCTGAGAAATTATTAAATGGCCCGTCAATAATTTTAACAAAGTCACCATTTCTAAAAATAGTTTCGGTTCTTTCGGTATTTTCATCTTGCGTAATTCTGCCGACAATTCTTTTAACCTCTTCGGGTTGAAGTGCATTCGGTTGTTTTTTTGTTCCCAAAAATCCTAATACCGACTGAAGATTGGAAACAAAATCAATTACACGATTATCCAAATCCGCATGAAGCAAAAGGTACCCCGGAAAAAAGTTTTTTGTGCGAGTGCGCTTTTTACCATCCTTAACTTCAAAAACCTTTTCGGTAGGAACCAAAACATCATAAATTCTGGCGCGCAATTCTTCATTATCCCTAAGTTCAAGGTCAATCAAAGACTTCACTTTGTTCTCATGTCCCGAAAAAGTTCTTACAACATACCATTTTGCTTTTAATTCATCCACTTAAAAAATCTCTTTAAAAATTACTGAAATACCCATATCAATTAAATATGTAAATACAGCAAGAGCTAAACAAACTACAATTACAACAACCGTAGATTCTTTTAACTCTTCTTTTGTTGGCCAAGTAACTTTTTTCATTTCCTTGGTAACATCACTAAAAAACTTAATTATTTTTTCTTTCATAGTTTTTAATCTTTATCCGTAAGTTGCACGTGAGGAGGGATTCGAACCCCCAACCTGCGGTTTTGGAGACCGCTGCTCTGCCAATTGAGCCACTCACGTATTCAAAAAAAATTATTTGGTTTCTTTGAATATTACGTGTTTTCTAACTACAGGATCATATTTTTTATATTCCACACGAGAAGGATGATTTCTTTTATTTTTCATTGCAGTATATCTAAATCCTGTACCAGCTGTACTCTCCAAAATTATTCTGACTCTCAAATTCTTTGCTTTAGCCATACCAGTCTCTTATGTTTTTTTTAAACTTTCAAAATTATTTAAAACTTAAAAAAACCTTTTTTTTGTCATCAATTTTTTGAGCAAAAAAAAAGGCATCTGAAATACCTCGAGCTAACGACCGGGATTGAACCGGTGACCTCATCCTTACCAAGGATGCGCTCTACCAACTGAGCTACGTCAGCTTTTATACTTGAGCGGGAGACGGGACTCGAACCCGCAACCAACAGCTTGGAAGGCTGTGACTCTACCAATTGAGTTACCCCCGCCTATAACAAGAAATGCAAAGCTATTCTTTGATAGTTTGCTTACTTAGTAACTCTCTTGTGGGAAGGGAGGGAATCGAACCCCCTCAGGCTTAGCCAACGGATTTACAGTCCGCCCCAACTCTCCAGCTTTGGCGCCTTCCCATATTTTTTACAAATGAATCGCTAAGTTAATTATTTTCTTTTAAAATATCAAATCATATTTTTCTTAGCCGAGCACATCAAACTTTAAACAGAATTTCAAAGAAGATTTTAAATATATAAGTTTATTTTTTAATTTTCAATAATTTTTATGAAGAATTTTTACTTTTTGTTTCACTTTTGGTGCCTTTTACTGCTAAAACTATGGCAATATTTTTTTATTGCCCTCCGGTTCTCTAATTTTAATGATAAAGCTGAATTTTGTTTTGACTCAAGTTCTTTTAATTCTTCTGAAATGTAGTTTCCCAATTTCCTCTTTTCACAAGCACCTAATCCTATTCTTTAAACATGAAGTAAACGGCTAATATTATAAATGCAAACGCAATAATGTGATTCCATTTAATTGTTTGATTTTTAAAAAATAATACTGTAAACAAACCGAAAACAACTAATGTTATTACTTCTTGGATAACTTTTAACTGAACAAGCGAAAACGGACCGCCATTACCATCAAAACCTATTCTATTTGCCGGTACTTGAAATAGGTATTCAAACAAAGCAACGCCCCAGCTTATCAATATAATTGAAATTAACCCCAACTTATTGAACCATTTCCATTCGGAAAATTTTAAATGACCATACCATGCGATAGTCATAAATGTATTTGATAGTATCAATAATCCTATTGTAAGTATTCCTTTCATCTTTTTCCTCTTATTCTTTATTCTGCACTTGGCTTCTTTTCATGCTATTGAATCAGTCGTAAGTCTTTTAAATATCCATTGTAAAAGCATAAGCAAAATTCGTGAAAAAAGATGGAATTTGTTAGTAAAAAAATAGAGGGGTAATTTGCAAATTAGCAAAAAGCAGTTTACACAAACTATCTATTGATGTACAAACAGAGCCGAAACATTATATAGTAAGCTTGATATTTTCTTTATGCCATCTTTCTTTAGGATTTTCAACAGAAGCTTAGAATAAAGCATTTATCCTATTTTGCAATTTTTCTCATTACCCATTCCAAAGGTCCGGTTTTTTTATGCTTACTCCAGATCACAGCAAATAAAATACAAAAGACACTAAAGAGTAATGCATAAATAATTGAAAATTCTATTGAGTATTTTCCCATTTTTTCAGGATCAATAAATTCTACAATCCCCATTCCTATAATTACATGGGCAACATAAAAAGTTAAAGCAAGTTGTCCGGTTTTAGTTAACGCAACAATTATAAAATTAGATTCATATTTTTTTGCAATTAATATACTCGTCGAAATAATAAAAATCGCAATGGAACTACCGGAAATCATATAAATTGGTAATGGTGGCATTGGACTTGTTCCCAGAACTTGTTTCAACTCCAATATTGTTGCTTGATCTCCTTCTGAAAGAACTGTAATTAAAAATTCTGATAACAAAAGCATTGTTATGAATATACCAATACTCACTAGCATGGTTTTTTTAATAAACTTTTCATTAGACAGATCTTGTTTACCGAACCATAACCCTAAAAACATAAATGCCGTCCAAGGAATCACAGGGTGAAATCCATTGTAAAAGAGGTTACGGAAAAATCCGGAAACCGACCAAAAATCCGAATAAACAAATGTTGCAAAATTCCAACCGGTATCATACTGCAAAAACAACATTAATAAGGGGTAAATTAGAATTAACAGCAACCCCGAACTAAAAATTAATTCCCGACTACTTGATATTAAGAGTAGTGTTATTAACATATAAATTCCATAAAAATGCAGAATATCGGCTATCCAAATTGGTGTATATAAAAGCCCTATAACGAAAAGAAATATTGCCCTTTTAGCAATTCTAATTCGTGTATTTTTAAGTTTTACTTTATCGTTACTTTCAACTACATTATTTGACATAAAGGCAACGCCTATGCCGGCAAGAACAACAAAAGTAGCAGCTGCCTTACCTTCAAATATACCGGCAAATAATTTATAAACTTCATTCCCTTTATCACCGAAAGCAATCTTGAAATTAACGATTATCATCCCGATAATTGCCAATGCACGTGCCACATCAATACCAACTACTCTTTTTGTCATTTGTTTCTCTTAAATTTCAATTAATATTATACCCTGCATTGCTTATAGCCTTTGTTCTGCTTTCATTATTTTATATTCTATCATATTTTAAAATCGTTCTGATATAATTTCTAATGTTTCCAAAATTTCATTTTTTTGTTGGTAATTCTCCACTTTCAGGTTTACAACTTTCTGTGGCATACTTACATACATTGTTGGCTACCGGTTATTCTTGTTCCCAAAACCGCTTGGGATTATTTGTTATGTAAGTCTTATAAGTAACTTTTAATTTCTTATTATTAATAATCTCAATTTCAGGTTTTTGATTAATTCCATCAAGAGGAAGTAATTGAATATATTCTATATGTTTTGCCTTTTTTCATTGTTTCATAATTATATGTTGAATGAATTGGTGTTTCTAATCGATAAAGATTCTTTGCCATATAGTTATACAAATATTGTTCTTTTGTTTGACTGCTTTGTCTATTCCAATTCGCTTCCGGATTTAAAATTAATGGTTGGTCATTTATCAGGCGTTCTCGGACTTCTTGAATTCCTAACAATTCACCTTTTTCGTTCATAACATAAGCATCAAAAGTAGGATCTAACCAAATCCATTTATTCAATTGTTTTGAGTAAACTGTATTAATTACGTGACAATCATTAAATTTTAATGGTTTTGGCATACAAGTTATCATACGGGATTTATAGCCCATTGAAA
>CAZCBD010000031.1:0-19304 GCA_964496755.1 uncultured Melioribacteraceae bacterium | reverse complement strand
AGTAACAAATAATGATAAAATGAAAAAAGAAAGCTGGATAATATATAATGTGTTTATTTTGGAAGAAGATAGAATTTCAAATTGTTTAACAATTTTGTTCATTGAATCTAGTAAGTCCAGGTTTTTTTCAATTATAAAATTAAGTGCTTCTTTGTTTTCAGGAGAAGATGCTAATAATTTTATGTTTTGATGGATACCCGTCCAAAGTGATTTAACTTCTTGTAGATTTGTTAAAATGGATTTTTCTTCCGTTGGAGGTAAGTTTAATTTTTTGTTGCCGTTTATTAAGCCGTTCAAGGTACTATCAAATAATTTGGCTGTTTTCAGCATATCGGTAGCGTCGGTTTTACCTTTTACATAAGAGAGGGCTTCTTTGGTCATCTTTTGCGAAAGCATTCTTTGTCGGCCGGCAAGATTAATAATTACACCATCGCTTTCTTGCGATTCGGCAGTAAAATAAGTAGCAGTAATTAATGCAATTACTAGTAACAAAAATGAAAGTATTGTAATACCAATTTTAGCTTTAATACCTTTGAACATAAATCACCTGTTTAATAATAATTTAAAAGAAATATTTACAAACTGATTATCGGGTTTTGATAAAATAATATAATAGTCATCGGAAATATAAATAGAATTATTCGGGAAATCGAAAAACTTAAAATAAATTACGGGAGAGTTAAAGATTCGGATTGAATAATCAACTTTCTCCCGTATAAAGTAATTAAGATTAATCTTTAATATTAACCGGAATTTTTTCGTCAGGAAATTCTTTTCTAAATATTTTCCAATACTCATTAATGGTTAATTTAACTTCTTTGTGAAGTACTAATAAACCAATTAAGTTGGGTATAGTCATAAAGGCAATGGCGATACCGGATAAAGTCCAAATAATTGTTGTATCGGTAAATGATGCAAGGAAAAAACCAATCACATAAATTACTCTGTAAAACACAACATATTTCTGTCCCACTAAAAATGTGATGGCTCTATCACCGTAATATGACCACGAAATAGCAGTTGAAAATGCAAATAATAATAATCCGATTGAAACTATGTATTGTCCGTAATCACCGAAGAAGCTGGATTTAAATGCTTCGGTTGTTAAAGGAGCACTGTGAGTTAAAGATTTTCCAACGATTCGTAAGGATGCTTCCGAAAGAATGGGGCGTCCATCGGATACTTCTAATTTACCACTAAATTTGGAATTGTTATTAAATACTTTTACATCCTCAGCAACTGAGCGTGCGTGAATGATTGTAATGTTTTCATTTTGAATAATTCCATCTTGAACAATTAATTCACCTGAAAACAAAGGAAGAATATCCCCTTTGTCTAATTGTTCAAACAATATTGCGCGGTCTTTATTTTGATCGTAATTATTTGCAAGAATTTCTATATCAGCAATTTGAAACTCATTTTGAATTTTTTTATTCCAAACTCCGGAAGAAAGTAATACCAATCCGGTAAGCGAACAGATTAGAATTGTATCAATAAAAGGTTCAAGAATTGCAACCATTCCTTCCGAAACAGGTTCGTGAGCACGTGCAGCAGCATGTGCAATTGGAGCCGAACCTTGGCCTGCTTCATTAGAAAAGAGACCTCTATTTACTCCTCTATTAAAAGCATATGCAATTGTGGCTCCCAGAAAACCACCGGTAGCAGCAGAGCCTGTAAATAGATCGGAAAAAATTGAAATAATAGAAGGAATAATATTATCAAAGTTAAAAAGAATAACCGAGAGAGCACCGATAAAGTATATTATTGCCATACCCGGAACAAGTTTTTCCGTAACTTTTGCAATTCGTTTAATGCCTCCGATAACAACAATACCTAATAATATTGCCAGCACTGCTCCGGTTATAATTTTTTGCACACCGAAAGTCGAAAAAACCGCATTTGCAATGCTGTTAATTTGCGGCAGATTACCTGTGCCGAATGAAGACAAAACCGTAGCAACAGCAAAAAAACCTCCCATCAGCATACCGGTTTTTATTACTTTCCCAGATTTAAGTTTAATGTTTAACCTTTTTTTCATGTAGTACATTGGTCCACCGGAAATGGATCCATCTTCTAATTTGTCCCGATACTTGTGCGATAAAGTTACTTCAACGAATTTAGTAGTCATACCGAAAACAGCGGTTACAAGCATCCAAAAGAGAGCGGCCGGCCCACCAAGGTGAATTGCAAAAGCAACTCCGGCAATATTTCCGGTTCCCACCGTACCGGAAAGTGCGGTTGCCAATGCTTGAAAATGTGATGTATCGCCAAGGTCGTCAGCCTTATCAAATTTTCCCTTGACTATTTTAAGTGCGTGTTTAAAATATCTTATCTGAGGAAATTTTAAATACAGTGTAAAGAAAAGTCCTGTTGCCAGTAAAAGTAGAACAAACCATTCCGAGCCACCAATGTGTTTGTCAATGTTCGATAAAATTTCATTTAGTGTTTGCATATTCTAATACTTAGTTTTATTTGAAAATAGTTTAAGCTTAAATAATGTAAGAAAGAATTAATAGAAATAATGTGAAATAAATTTTAACAAAAAAAAAATCGAATAACAATATATCTGTTATTCGATTTTTTAAAATTAATATTTTATAATTTTTTTTTATTGTTCGTAAAATCCGTCTCCGATAATAAAATCCCCTTCCCAACAAGATACTTTTCTTATGTATGTGTGTTTTATTGAAGGTTCGCTGGAACCGGGTTTAGGCCATAAATATTCTATCCACCCCGAGTCTTGTTTCTTTAGAATTTTAAAAATTTCGTCGGCAACAACTTTGCCATTAAAATCGGTAAGTTTTTTTAGATTAGAATTTTCAAGTCTTGGAAAGGCAGGGTGTACAAGCAATTTTCCCTTCATATCTAAAACAAATATATAAGTGTTCATGTAAATAAATTCCGAATTTTTATTGCGAAAAAGTTCAAAGGCTTTTTTCCCTTTTCGTTGGATCATTTCTGCAGCAAAATCAATTGTTTCCACAATGAATTGTTTTTCAATCGGAAGGTTATATTTACCACAGCAAACAATGTATTTGTTTCCCATTGGTGAAGTTACTAATTTCACATACGTTGATTTCCAAGATGGGAAAACTTGACCGGGCTTAACCCATAAATAATGCGACCAGCCGTATCCTTTGGAATTAGTTGCTAAATAGATAAACCACTTAATAAAAGGTTTGTTGTTTATATCTGTTAACGAAAGTTGGTTTTTGCCAACTAAAGATGTATCGGGATGAACAACCATTTTTCCATTTAAATCCAAAACAAAAATATAAGTGTCGCCATGATTCCATTTGGAATTACTCTTTCTAAAATCATTAAAAGCAATTTCTCCCTTTTTTTCAATATACCGGGTAGCTTGTTTAACAAGGTGAACAATTTCTACGGTTTCAGGGTTTTCATAAGCTTCACTTTGGGCTAAAGTTAGCGATAAAAAGATTAAAAAAACATACCATATATTTTGTAATTTTGAAATAAACATCTTAAGAACTCCGAAATAAATAATCAGCTTGCAAATATAACAAGAAAGTCGGAATAAAATCTACAATGAATCAAGCAATGTATTTACCCAATCTTCTTTTTCAAAAAAGGGGCCGGTTAATGATTCAATGCAACCTTGTCCAACATTATTACGCTTTACTTCTTCTAATAACCATTCTATGCCGATAGTGTTGGTTTCAAGATTTATTTCTTTAACAACACCGATAGCTTTAATTTTAATCATACTTGAAGTTGCATTTTTATCTCTTACGGCAATTTTATCGCCAATCTGAATAGGTTCTTTTTGATTAGTAAATTTAATCATTTCTTCTTTGGTGCATGTTATATACCAATAACCACGACTTAAAACTCTATCGTGATTACACTCGGTTTTCCCCCAACTGGCTTCAACAACCCAATATTTTGACATTTTACCAACCACTTTTTTAAGACATAAATTTTAAGATACTGTTTTTAAAAGTAAAATGCTATGATTTAAGGTAATGTATCATATTCTTACTTTTACTATAATTTGTAATTCTGTTGAATTTATTCGGAGTAGGTTCGATATTATTTTATCTGATGGTAAATATTAAAGAAAACTTCTTAAAGAGAAGTAGCACTTGCTTAGATTTTAGGTATCTCTTTTTATTTTGAATATTTATCTGTTCCTTTAATTTTTAATATTTCACCAAAATAAATTCTGTGATAATCTTTCTGAGGATATGAAGTATTAATTGTATTATCTAAAAAGTTTTTACTTTTGAAATCATCCCAATAGATTTTTTTACATTCCAAAATTAATTCGGCCTCTTCAAAAGCAGGTGATTCAATAATTTCGGAAGCAATTGGAGTTAATCCTGATTCGGTGATTTTATCGGTATCTCTTCCAGATTTTGTGCCTAACATTGAAAGTATGGATTTATAATTATCGGAGAAAGCCGACAAAGTAAATGAATTAAATTTTTCTGTAAAATTATAAGTAAATCTAGTAGGTCTAACAACTATTTGGGCAAAGGGTTTATTCCACATAATTCCAAAACTACCCCAAGCAACCGTCATAGTATTAAAATCATTTTTTTTAAAATTACCGGAGGTAAGTAAAAACCATTGATTTTTCCAGAGATTAAAAATATCAATATTAAAATTTTCAAACTTAATACTTTTCATATTAACCTATTTGATTATTATTTCATCGAGGCTTCTTTTAGGAACGTGATGAGTGTCATCTTTTTCGCGCCAATATCGTATTCCCTTTGATGTTTTTGTGGTATCGAGAATAACTGTTTCGTTTGGTTTACCAATAGCTAATGCAAGTAATATTTCAAAGCGATCCGTTATTCTAAGATTTTCGGATAATTTTTTTCTATCGATAGATGCAATTATGCAACCGCCATAACCAAGTTCGGTAGCTCCAAGCATTATGCTCTGAGCAGCAATGCCGTGATCCACACCAAATTTTTTACTGATTTGCTTATCACCTAAAATAATTATATATGCCGATGGCCGTTCGTTTTCTGCCGGCCCTAACCAGTTTACTAAATATCCTGCCCAAGCTAACGTAGGAAAAATTAAATCGTTAGTTTCTTTGTCATTCGAAATTATATATTTTAATGGTTGTAAATTTGCACCGGATGGAGATAACCTTGCTAAATCTATTAATTGATTTAGAGTGTTTTTTTTAATTTCAACTCCGGGCTTAAAACGCCTGTAACTTCTATTTTTCTTTATTAATTCTTTTAACATAATTGTCTCGTTAAATTTTATGATACAATATAAAAACTTTTTTTAAAATATTGTTTTTAGTTTGAATAAAAATTAAACTTATGTGTATCACTTCCAAAACAAGGAGGTTCTATGATTAGAATATTTATTTTGATAGGTTTCTTTTTAACAACTACAATATTAAATGCTCAGCTCGTAGATATAAAGGGTCATTGGAAAGGAGAAATAAAAATAAGCGAAAATACACTCCCCCTAATTTTTCACTTGGAACGGATAAGTGGGAAATTATCCGGGACAATTGATAGTCCGGCTCAGGGTGCGGAAGGAATTCCGATAAGTACTATAGATGTGGACAGTGTTAATGTAATTTTTACTGTTTTAAGTATCGGAGCAAAATATCACGGGGAAATTATAAACGAAGATTCTATTTCAGGAAAATGGAAGCAAGGTTTAAAAGAGTTTGAATTAAATTTAAGTAGAGTAAAAAATTATGTCAAATCTGAAAAACCTCAAACACCCAAACCACCTTTTCCGTATTTACAAAGAGAAGTTAAATTTACAAATCGTGAAGATGGGGCGATATTGTCCGGTACTCTTACTTATCCTAAAATAGGCAAGCATTTCCCTGCTGTGGTTTTAATTACAGGTTCGGGATTACAGGATAGAGATGAGAAAATTTTTAATCACAAGCCGTTTTTTGTATTATCGGATTTTTTAACGCGCAACGGAATAGCGGTTTTGCGGTATGACGATAGAGGATTCGGGAAATCGACAGGTGATGCATATAATGCTACAACATTAAATTTTGCAATGGACGCCAGAGCTGCAATTGAATTTTTACAATCGCAAGAATTTGTCAATCACAATAAAATAGGAATTATTGGTCACAGTGAGGGTGGTGAAATTGCAGCAATGATAGCTGCAGCCGGCGATGTTAATTTTGCTATTATGCTTGCCGGTCCTACCATAGCAGGGGATTCATTATTGTTAGAACAAAATGAAAAAATATTATTACTTTCAGGAGTTCCCGCAAGTATTTTAGCTAAATACAAACAAATATTGAAAGAAATTTACAAAATTGCAAAATCGGAATTATCTGTTCAAGAAGCTGATAAAATAATGCAACTAAAAATGAATGAGTTTTTGAGAAAATTAAATGAGAATGAGCGGAAACAATTTCCAATTAAAGAAAAAACAATTAGTATGATATCAAAACAATTGCTAACACCATGGTTTAGATATTTTATGAAATATAATCCCGAATCGGATTTATCCGATGTTGATGTTCCGCTTTTGGCTTTATTTGCTTCTAAAGACTCTCAAGTATTAGCAAAAAGTAACTCAGCCAAGTTACGGCAAATTATTAATGAAAAAGAAAAAAAGAATATTGAAATTAAAGTGTTCGAGGGATTGAACCATTTATTTCAGCATTGTAAAACAGGTAATATAGATGAATACAAGGATATTGAAGAAACAATTTCTCCTGAAGTTTTGAAATATGTTTTGAATTGGATAAAAAATAGATAACAAAATGCCAAAGTATACCAAAAAAAAGAAAGAAGAATTTGCTCTTTTGATGAAGCTCAATATGAGAAGGGCCTATTATACCGCATTGCTACTTTTAGGTTCTCACGATGATGCCATGGAAATATCGCAACAAGCATTTGTTAATGCCTATCATCATTTCGCTAAATTTGATGTTAATAAGAATTTTTTTACATGGTATTATAAGATTTTGAGAAATCTTTGCTTTAATTATAAAAGAGACAAAAAGAAAAATATGAATATTGAATTATTTGAGCTTGAAATAAATTCAGTTAATAATAAAGTCCAAGCGGAAGTAGAATTAAAAGATTTACATAAAATTTTGGAAGCGGCTTTGTTTAAGTTGAAGAAAAGCGATAGGGAAATATTAGTATTAAAGGAAATTGAAAATTATACTTACAAAGAAATTGCGGAAATGCTTGATATTCCAATTGGTTCGGTAATGTCAAAACTTTTTTATGCACGAAAAAGATTAGCAAAAAAAATGAAAGGATTAGAACAATGAACGAAAATTATATTTTTCTAATCGAAAAATACTTTGATAAAACGGCTACTCCTGAAGAAATAAAAAGGATTGAAAGTTTATTAACATCAAATAAAGAGTTTAAAAAAGAATTTGATGAACAAAAAAAAATAAAAGAAATTTTTAAATCGGTTAATCTAAAAAATCCTAAAAATGAATTTTGGGATTCCTATTGGTTAAGTCTATATAATAGATTCGAAAGAAAAATTGCTTGGGCGGTTATAATTATAAGTTCATTACTTTTATTGGGTTATGCTGCTTTTCAAATAGTAGAGCAAATATTATATGATACACAAACTCCGATATTTGTAAAAGTCGGATTAGCATTTTTAATTTTCGGTATAGTTCTACTATTTTTATCAATCTTACGTGAAAAAATCAAAACAAATCTTAGAGACAAATATAAGGAGATCCAAAGATGATAATTGTTTCAACCAACGAAATTCAGGGGAAGGAAGTAAAAAAAGTATTTGGAATTGTTAAAGGTAGCACTGTACGAGCAAGAAATATAGGTAGGGATATTATTGCCGTATTCAAAAATTTGGTTGGTGGCGAAATTGAAGAATACACCAAATTAATTGCTGAATCAAGAGAACAAGCTTTAGATAGAATGAAAAAACAAGCCGAACAATTGGGTGCAAATGCTATTATCAATGTTAGGTTTACCACTAGCTATATTATGCAGAATGCTGCCGAAATTCTGGTTTACGGTACTGCAGTTTTAATTGAATAAAAAATAAATATTATTAGTCCAAAATATTTATAGTTAAAATATTGAATGTTAAAGTAAATTAAAATACTTCTTCGTACAAGTTGTAATGAGTTTCTACCATACCCAAGTTTTTGTACGTATTTTGAGCAACTTTATTTTCCTTTTCAACATACAATCGAATTCCGCAAACGTTGTCGGTATGTTTGGCTTTTTCTTTTATCCATTCGTACATTTTTTTATAAATACCCTGTCTGCGAAATTCTTTAGCTACATATACACTTTGGACCCACCAAAATAATCCGTTGCGCCAATCGCTCCATTCATATGTAATCATCAATTGTCCGGCAATTACACCATTTTTTTCGGCAACCAAATAGTAGCCGTATTCAGGATGTGAAAAAAGATTTTTAACACCATTGCTTATCAATTTATGATTTAATTTCATTTCTTCTGTTTCAAAAGCCATTTTGGAATTAAAGTCGATAATTGTTTCCGCATCTTCAATTGTTGCCTTTCTTATTTTTATTTCACACATAAATTCCTCGGGAGTTAAAACTTATAAATTCATTATTTTTTTATTTTTAGGGTATTCCACTGAAAATGAAAACTCGATTGTAAATTTTTGTCCGGCAGTCATGTTTTTTTTCCAAATTAAAATATGTTTTTCTTTATCAATTTGGGCATTCTCAGTTTTCAATAATTTTACTTTAATTTCATCGGTTTTAGAAATAGGATAATTTTCATTAACCTCTACATTTACATCAAAATTGTGTCGGTTTACAATTTCAATTTTATATTTGAATACCCGTTCAACGTTGCTACTTAAAAATTTACTCTCAACAAAATCTTTTGTCTTGGTTTTTTTTATCGTTAGAAATGGGTCTTTGCCCAACGGTACATTGAAATTATCTAGTAAATTATTGGGGGTTAAAAAGGTTTTTGATACGTATGAGTTATCCAAAAATATAAATGCTTTACCGGATAGAAGTTGAATTTTAGACAATTCTCTGATATTAGCACTAAAATATGCAGTTGATGAATATTTGGGAAAAATTACATAGATAAATGAAACAGGAAATTTCTTTTTTTCGAGAGTGATTTTTCTATTTGGTTCGCCGGAATTTATATTAAACAATAAATTCGGCTTATATTCAAGCGAAAGTTGGTTTTCAATTACGGAAATAGGATTGGAAAGTAGGGAAGCCTTTTCTGCATCGGCTTGCGCTTCAAATCTCATGCTTTTTTTTCTGAATTTGCCGCCGCCGTAATTGTTAAAATCAATTTCCCAAGGAGTGAGATTTGGCAATCGATTAAAAGAAGGGCGGTTGGTTGACAATTCAAGTTGGAGATTCTTCCAATTCAGTCCGGTGTTTTGCGAAATTGCTGCTTTATAAATCAGTTCTACCGAATCTTTACCTGAAAATACTTTTACATCATAAACAGGTTCCCAACGAGCTGAATATGTATAGTAACTAATATTAATATTGGCAGAATGTTTTGAGCTTGAATTAATTACAAGATTTAATTCACCCGTAGGATTATTTTTATTTGCTGAAAGTTCGGATATCTGTTGTTCTAGATTATCAATTTGTTTTTTATTCAATTCAATTTGCGATTCATAATTTGTCAATTCATTTCTGATTGTAAAAATTTCGTTCGTAAAATATTTTAAATATTTTTTTAATTCGTTAATTGAGATTTTATTCTTTTCGTTAGTTACTTTTTTATTTGCAAGCAAAAAATTCTCCTTTAAACGCAAAGTGTAAATTTGATTGTTTAGCTCAAGGTTTTTTTTCTTTAGCTTTTTAATTTTAACTTTTAACTTATTCACTTCGGATAGTACTTCAGTTCGAACTAAAAAATTTCTATTGAAAGAAAAATTTTCAAGTACATCACTTGCAGGTATTTTTATGTTTAAAGTTGCTTCGTCCAAACTCGAAGAAATATTTCCGATTTTTATTCGATTAATTCCTTTTTGTAAGGGGACGGTTATTTTATGCGTTAACTCGGCACCGTTTAAAAAAACTTTAGCGTAGTTAAGGTTTGCATTAAAAATGTTAGCAGTAGTAGTGGTTTGGGCATAGAAACTATTTAAAGTTAGAAATACCAATGCTAATATAAAAACAATATATTTTTTCATTTTACTCTCCAAACTTTTTTCTTGAACAGAATTTAAAAACAAAAGTTCCGAAAAACAATTCTGTAGTGTAACAACTTCACAAATATATTCTTATTTTTAAGAATCCGATTTGGATAAAAAACAGAGCAAAGAATGAAAAAAATAATAATAGCTTTAATTGCCGAACATTACGATACGATTTTTCAGAATTGGTATGTTGTATTGGAAAAAGCTTTTGGGAGTAAACTTTCGAAAGCTCAAATTAAAACATTGGTAAAGCGAAGCATTGAAACTATTTCAGATGTTATTAAGTCCACAGATTTTTCAAAGGCGGATGAGTATTTGATTGAAATATATAATCTTTGTATTGAATTTAATTTGGATTTATTGGAAGTAAGTCAGATATTCAGCAGTGGCAGGTTTTCAATCATAAATCATTTAGAAAAAGCGAAATATGATTTTGATCCGGTTATAATACTTGGATTTATTGAAGAAATATTTGAGCAAATATTTGCTCGGTATTCGGTGCTACATCAAGAAACAAAGATGAAAGAATTGGAATTGGATCGCGATAGGTTGCGCCAAAAATTGGATATGAACCAGCAATATTTGAAAAATATTTTACATTCATCCGATTCGGCAATTATGGTGCTTGATGCTGATGATAAATTTTTATCGTGGAACAAAGGTGCAGAAAAAATATTTGGTTTTACTGAAGATGAAGTGTTAGGAACCACGCCGGAAAGACTTTTCCCGTCAGGTAAAAATTATCAGGATGAATTAGAATTTATTAGAGAATCTGTCCGGACAAAAGGTTTTTATAAAACTCTTGAAACAGAACGCTTAACTAAAACCGGAGAAATTATTACGGTACAGCTTAGTGTAAATATTTTAACTGATACAAAAGGGAATTATGCGGGAAGGTTTGTAATTTTAAAAGATTATACCGAAATTAAAAAATTACAGCAACAAATAGATCAATCGGAAAAGCTTGCCGTTGTTGGGCAAATGGCTGCAGGTATTGCTCATGAAATTGGTAATCCTTTAACTTCTATCTCTTCATTGGTCCAAATTCTTCAAAGAAAAACCAATGAAGAATTTACCAGCCAACAATTGGCAAATATCCGGGAACATATAGATCGTATTTCGAAAATTGTTCGAGAACTTGTAGATTTTTCAAGGCCGCCGGGATATGAAAAATCGTATGTTAAAATTTCCGATATCGTTAAAACCGCTTTGGGTATTGTAAAATATGACAAACGAATAAAGGCTGTTGATTTTGAATCGGATATAGATGAAAATATACCTGAAATAAATGTGATTCCCGATCAGCTATTGCAAGTCTTTGTAAATATACTTTTTAATGCATTGGATGCTGTTAGTGGGGTGGGGAAAATTTGTGTAAAGGTTTATACGGATTTGAATAACGTAATTGTTAAAATATCCGATAATGGCGGCGGAATTCCGAAAGAAAATTTAACAAAAATTTTCAATCCTTTTTTTACAACAAAAACGGTTGGAAAGGGTACAGGTTTGGGGCTTTCAATCAGTTATGGAATCATAAAAAAATTTAATGGTGATATTAAAGTTAAAAGTACAGAAAAAAAAGGAAGTGAGTTTACGATTATACTTCCACTGGAAAATAAAAATTAAAACTTGAAAGGAAATATAATGGTTTCAAAAGTGTTGGTTGCAGATGACGAAAAGGCAATTAGAGATTCGCTAAAAATTATATTTGATGATGAGGGATATCAGACTGATATTGCTGCAGATGGTAAAGAAGCGTTGGAAAAAATAAAAGCTGAAGATTATGATTTGGTGATTTCAGATATTAAAATGCCAAACTTAGATGGCATGCAATTGTTGGAAGAAGCATCAAAGTTATCACCGAATACTTTTTTTCTAATCATGACGGCTTTTGCTTCGGTTCAAACCGCAATTACGGCACTTAGACACGGGGCATACGATTATCTTGTGAAACCGGTTGAATTTGAAGATGTTCTGAATAAAGTAAAACGCTTACTAGATTACAAAAAGCTTTCAACCGAAAATAAAATATTGCGACAAAGAATTTCATCGCCGGCTAGTTTTCAAAATATAATCGGAAAAAGCGAACAAATGAAAAAAGTTTTTAATTTAATTAAGCATGTAGCTCCCACTAATAGTAATGTTTTGATTATTGGCAGTAGCGGTACGGGCAAGGAACTTGTTGCAAAAGCAATGCACTATAATAGTTTACGGAAAGATAAAATATTTTTACCGATTAATTGTGGGGCCATTTCCGAAAATTTAATTGAAAGCGAACTCTTTGGTCATAAAAAAGGATCCTTTACGGGAGCAACCGAGGATAAGCAGGGTTTGTTTAAAGTAGCCGATGGAGGTACAATCTTTTTAGATGAAATTGGTGATTTGCCTCTAAACTTACAAGTAAAACTTTTACGAGCAATTGAGGATAAAAAATTCTTTCCGGTAGGTGGCACAAAACCAATTACTACTAATGTTAGAATTATTGCAGCAACTAACAAAAACCTTTACGAGAAAACCCAAAAGGGTGAATTTAGGGAAGACTTGTATTATCGACTAAATGTTGTGGAGGTTAAATTGCCATCATTGAATGATAGGAAAAGTGATATTCCTCTTCTTGTTGAACATTTTATTGAAAAATATTGTATGGAAATGAGCAAACCGGTTTTGGGAATTGATAATCAAACCATGCGTGCTTTAATTGCACACGATTGGCGTGGTGGCGTAAGAGAATTGGAAAATGTTATTGAGCGTGCGGTGATTTTTGCTTCGGATAATATTATTACGATAAACGAATTATCTGATAATATTAAAGGTAAACTTTCTGAAATTGAATATCCTGATGCACTAAAAGAGGCAACTAAAAATTTTGAACGTGAGCACATTAAAAAAATTATTAAAAAATATAATTATGATAAGGAAGCTGTTTCTAAAGCATTAAATATAGGTTTATCTTCTTTGTACAGAAAAATGGAAGATTTGGAAATTCCTACTAAAATGTCAAAAAATTGTAACGACAAGTAATAAATTTATTATTTTAAAATGTTTTTGCTTTCTTTTAATTTAAACAAATTGAATTATCTCTACGTTAAAATAAATTGGGAGTTTCTTTGAATAAAGAAAATTTTGATTTTGAAATAATTAAAAACTTCTTAAGTGATTCACAGGTCTATTTATGGTATGCAGATTATACTACAGAAAAACGAAAGGTCTTTTATTCGGATTCCTTTTTTAATTTAACAGGATATTTACCCGAACAAATCCTGATTAAGCCGGGAAGAATTCTTTCCATTGTTTATCAAGATGATTTGCAGCATATAAAAAAGAAGATGATAAGTTTTGAGCAAAATCCTGAAATTAAAAATGCTTCTTTGAATTTTAGAATAGTAAAGAAAAATTCTAAAACTATTTGGGTGAAAGAAAATTTAATTTTTTACAGGAAAAATGACGGTACCGTTAAAACGGTAATCGGATTAGTTACAGATGTTTCTGAAATTAAAGAAAATGAAGAAAAATTAAAAAAAGCATGTTTACAACTGAATTCAATTAACTCTTCAAAAGACAAATTTATTTCAATTATTTCGCATGATTTAAGAGCACCTTTTACAAGCTTATTGGGATTTTCAGAAATTCTGATGAATGAATCCGATTTGCCCGAAGAAAACAGAAATGAATATGTAGGTTACATTTATGAAGCATCCAACTCGCAATTACAATTAATTAATTATTTACTTGATTGGTCGCGACTTCAAACAGGTAGGCTTCAAATTGAAAAACAAGTATTGAAAGTAAGCGATTTGATTGATGGATGTGTTGCCTCTTTGACCGGCGCAACTATCAAAAAAAATATTACCGTTGATGTTAATATTTCAAGTGAATTTGAAATAAGTGCCGATCTTCGATTAATAAATCAAGTTTTGATGAACTTATTGAGTAATGCAATTAAATTTACACCAAACGGAAAAAAAATCGATGTTTCTGTCGAAAGATACAACAAAAATGAAATTGAAATAATCGTTAAAGACGAGGGTGTAGGTATCTCAGAAGAAAAACAAAAAGATTTATTTAAAATAGATAAAAAAATTTCAACCGATGGTACAAATGGTGAAAAGGGTACCGGACTCGGTTTACTTTTGGTAAAAGAAATTGTTGAAAAACATAAAGGTAAAATTTGGTTTTATTCCGAAGAAAATAAAGGAACTGAATTTCACATAACATTGCCCGAAGCACAAAATAGTATTTTACTTGTGGAAGATGATCCGGAGGTTTTGGAATTATATCTGAAACTTTTACGCAAAGCTGTTCCGAATTATGAAATTATAATTTCTGAAAATGGTTATGAGGCTATGAGCCATTTGCTAAAACGATTGCCCTCCATTGTAATTACCGACCATGATATGCCGTTAATGAATGGTCTGCATTTGGCTGAAGCAGTTAGAAAAAAAGATAAAGACGCATACATTCCGATTATAATTATTTCAGGAAAATTAACCGACGAAGTAAAAGAAAAATATTTAAAACTTGATGTTGATAATTTTATTGAAAAACCCGTTGCACCCGAAACTTTTATAAATTTAGTTAAAGAAATGGTTTTATGACAATTGAAGTAAATTTTGATTCAAGATTAAAAGAAGTAGTTAAAGCTGCAAACTCTCTGGTTTTTTTTACAGGTTCCGGAATATCCGCTGAAAGCGGTATTCCCACTTTTAGAGGCGAAGACGGGATTTGGAAAAAGTTTAAGCCCGAAGAATTAGCAAATTTTAACGCTTTCATTTGTAATCCAGATTTGGTGTGGCAATGGTATCAGTATCGCAGAATGATAATTGAAAAATGCAAACCCAATAACGGGCACAAGGCTATTGCTGAAGCAGAAAAGTATTTTAAACGTGTTGCCGTTATTACGCAAAATGTTGACAATTTACACATGCAAGCAGGTAGTAAAATAATTTATGAATTGCATGGAAATATTACGCGTAATTATTGTATAGATTGTAATGAAAACTTTGAAATAAGCAATAATATTTCGGCCAGTGAAACTGTACCTAAATGTGAGAAATGTAACGGACTGATAAGGCCGGATGTAGTATGGTTTGGTGAATCTTTACCGCAGGATGTTTGGTCTAAAGCTGAAATAGCTGCAGAAACTGCGGATATTTGCTTTGTGATAGGCTCCTCCGGATTGGTTTATCCGGCTGCTCAAATTCCTATTAATGCCAAATCTTTTGGCGCTCTTTTAATAGAAATAAATACTGAAGAAACTCCACTAACATCAAAAGCAGACTATTTTTACAAAGGGAAAGCAGGCGAAATTTTACCTGCTTTGATAACTGAAATCAAAAAAATTAAAGTTTAATAATTTCGACAACTAAATATTTAATATTAAAACTTAGTTGAAATTCCAATTCTATTAATACTTCCGATTTCTCCTAATGAAGAGAACGCATAATCAATTCTATACGTACTAATCATTAATCCGATACCAACATTAAAACCGGCTAATCCTGTTGTAGTTGCAATTTTCAGATCCTTTCTTTTTGAAGCATCATAACCGATACGAATAGAGAAAGACTTACTTGTATTCAATTCGGCAGCTACTGTGAAATACTGCAATCGTTTTGAGAAATCAATAGAGGTATCTCCCAATCTTTTCAGTGTTACAAATAATTGAAGAGGTAAATGTTCTAATTTCTTTGCAACACCAAGTTGTATATCAAACGGCAAATTTTCTTTTTTGCTGGAATAATTTGTTAGCTGAGTTCCCAAATTTGTAACTGCACAACCGAATCTTAAGTTTAAAGATTTTAAAAAATATTGAGCTCCGAAATCAAACCCGATTGCTGTAGAAGAATAATTCTGAATTCCGGAATAAATGAACTTTACATTGGAACCTACAAAAAGATTTTTCATAATTTCCCGAGAGTATCCGATTATAATAGCCATTTCGTTTGCTCCGAATGTACCAAGCTTATTTCCCGCAGCGTCTGCTTCAATAAAATCACCGTAATTAGAATACTGAATTCCAAATGCAAATCGTCCAATAGTTGAAATTTGCTGAGAATACACGGCATTGTAGAATTTTATGTTTGCAATGTGGCTCATGTATGAAAATGATACCGGATTATCGGTTAAAGAATAAATGCCGGCAGGATTAAAAAAGATAACATTCGGATCATCGTTTATTGTTAAGAAACCACCAGCCAGCGCTTCGGCTCTTGGGGAGGCGGTAATTCGTAAAAAATCGTATGTACTTTGAGCATTTAAGCTTATTGTAAAAAATATGAGTATTAAATAAACTTTTTTCATAAAATTCCTTTAAATTAATTTTTGATATTATTAATTCTAAATATCAAAGGCAAGGTAATAATTTTGTATGTATTAATCTTACTTTCAAAAATAATGGTTTTTGTTCAATGAGAAAAATATTTCCAATAATTTTAGTTTTATCTATAAGCCAAAACTTGTATTCACAAAGTTCAAATTTAACTATTTGTTATTCGATTGTTGATTCTATTTCCAATACGATTTTGATGGAATTGGATGAACGGGATTCATGTTTTGTAGAAACAAAATGGATAGAAGGGAGTGATATACTAAAAAATAGGTTTCTATTAAATATAAAAGAAAAAGTTAGAGTGGATTTTGCTAATAAAAATCTTAATACTAAACTAATTCTATTTATTGATAGTGTTGGAGTTGCTTATCCTCGGATTTGGCGTAACGGTTTGTTCGGGTCATATTTTGTGGAGCGGAAAATTACACTGAAAGGAAATTACCGATTAGCAATAAATCGGAAAAATATTTTGAAGGAAATTTTATACATCAAGTCGGATACTGTTGAAGTTGAAAAAATAGGGCAATTGGAAAATTCCCAATTTGCTTTCACTCAGTCAGAAATACCGACGGAACCTTTTGTTGAAAGCCTTGTAGAACCTGTTATTGCAATTGGTACTGCTATTTTATCAGTTGTTTTATTTTTCTTTGTGAGAACTCAGTAAATAAATTCGTTAATTAAATTTGTTATTTAGTTTAATGCGAAATATATTTTTCTTAAATTTTGATACGAAATTTTCGGAGTGATAGACTTAATGAAAAGAATTACAGTTACTTTATTATTGTTAGTTTTATTTGGATGTGCAGAAACTGTTGATATTGCAAAATTAACAGCTGAAGGTCATTTTGAATATGCGAAAAAATTATACGATGAACAAGATTTTTATGAAGCCAGAAATCAATTCAAATCTATTTTATTACAAAATCCGGGCAATGCGATTATTGATGATGCACAGTTTTATTTGGGTATGACTTACTTTAAACGTCGCGAATTTATTCTTGCAGCTTATGAATTCAGCAAATTAATAAGAGATATTCCTGCAAGTAAATTTGTTCCCGAAGCCCAATTTATGCTAGCCGAATCATATTATCAACTTTCTCCGCCTGCGCCATTAGAACAAGGATATACAAAAAAAGCGATCGAAGAATTTCAAGCTTTTTTAGATTTTTTCCCGACTAATGAAAAATGTTCCGAAGCTGAGAAAAAAATAAAAGAATTAACATTAAAATTGGCAGAGAAAGAATTTAATGCAGGAGTGATTTACGAGAAAATGGAGTATTATACAGCTGCATTAAAATCTTTTAAGTATGTTGTAAATCATTATCACGATACCAGATTTGCTCCAGAAGCAATGTTTAAACGAATCAATATTTTACTGAATAAAGAAAGATTTGATGAAGCAAAACGTGAGTATTTGTTGCTTGCATCGCGCTATCCGAATTTTGATAAATTAGAAAAAGTGAAATTAATAGTTGAAAATATTTCCACTGAAAAATAATTAATGAACTTTTTTTTGTTTTAATTTTTTGATCGGAGATTAACTTTTGGGTTTTTCTTCGATTTTTTTTAGTGTTAAATTTACATAATATGAAAAAGATTTTTTTTATAATATTTTTAATTCAAAGTTTACTTTTTTCGGTTGTTTTTGCGCAAACGAAAATCAAAAAAATTTGGACTGTTAGGGAATACGATATACTTAGCTCAGTTAGAGATTTTACTTTTTTAGATTTTGACAGTGATACTAAAGAAGATATAATTTTTTTCGGGGCAAATAAGAAGAAAGTTCATTTATTTAGAGATTTTAATTCATCAGAAAATTTCAAAAGTTTTTCGAAATTCTTTTTCTATCCTATTTCTGATATTCAAAAATACAAAGCTATTCCGGGCTCCGGGCAAACATATATTTTTACTTCAAGAAAAAAACGAAAAATCGGTCTTTTGTCTTTTACCAAATCCGGAACTCTCCAACTTTTATTTGAACGTAACTTAATTGGTTATCCTGAAAAAATATTTGTTAAAAGGTCTCGAAACAATGATAATATTCTATCTATTGTATATGGCGAAGCTTTTGACGGTTTTTCGTTAGTTGAAGAAGAAAAATATAAATTAGCCGTAAAGAAAATGTATGAGGGAAATTCGTATTCTCAATTTTATTATTTGTCTAAAGATGAAAAAGAGTACAGTCAATTAATAGGACTAAATATAATTACGAATAGTTTCGATTTTTTTGATGGTGACGATTTTATTCGAACCCGAAGTCTAAAAAATAACCGTAAAGTTTTACAGTTTAAATTAATTGATTTTAATAAAGATTCTAACAAAGATATTCTTTATTCAACAAAAAGTGAATTAAGAATAATATGGGGCGATTCTATTTCATCGTTTTCAAAAGATAGTATTTTAATTAAAGAACCAAACATAAATGATTTTACGGTTGGAGATATTGATTCCGATGGAAACAATGACATTATTTATGTTACTGATTCGGAATTGAAAATCAGATATAATTTGGGTTCCGAATTTTCGGTTCCCTTTATTTTATCTCTATGTTCAGAATCATCTAAGGTAAGATACAGGGCAAAGAAAATTATTTTAAGTACAAATAGTGGTAAGGTTAAAATATTTAATCTTAAAAAATTTAATGATGCAACTAATATTGTTTTAACATCAGCATTAAATAATATATGGTTGTCAAAAGACAAACAGATTTTAATTGTTTCGGATAAGAGTAAAAATGATCTGAAGTTTTACTTTAATATTAAAAAAGGTATGATGGCCTTTTTGCAAATTCCCCTTTTCGAAATTCCAAAATATTTTCAAGTTGATGCGCTAAATAATAAGT
>CAZCBD010000030.1:0-20248 GCA_964496755.1 uncultured Melioribacteraceae bacterium | reverse complement strand
CCTTAAAAAAAATTTCAACGGAAATTTCAGTTGACGGAATTATTGAATCTGCGTGGGCGCAAGCAGATTCTGTTTTGGTTGATTTCCAAATGAGGCCGGAATACAATCAAAAGGCAAGAGTAAAAACAATTGCCAAAATTTTAACCGATGAAAAAAACATTTATTGTTTAATAAAAGCATACGATAAAAAAATAAATATCAATTCAAGGCCGGGCTTACTTGATCACTTTTCGGGTGATGCGGTTTCGATTATGCTGGATACTTTTAACGATCACCAAACAGCATACAAATTTTCAGTTTCGGCAAGCGGAGTTAGGAGTGATGCTTTAATGCTTGATGATGCTAGAAATCGTGATTACAGTTGGGATGGTGTTTGGTTTGCCGGGTCAAAAATTTACGATTGGGGTTATGCAGTTGAAATTAAAATTCCTTACAAAACAATTAAATACGACCAATCCATTACAAGTTGGGGAATTGATTTTGATCGATGGATTCCCGAAACCTCTGAGGATTTTTATTGGTGCGAATATAAACAGAACGAAGGCCAGAGAATTTCAAAATTTGGTAAAATGGATTTAAACGGATTTATTCCGAATGATAAAAGTTTGAATCTTGAAATCTATCCGGTCGGTATTGGGAGAATTACAAAAGATTCGGAAGGCAATAAAAAAACAGAAGGTGATATTGGATTGGAAGTATTTTATAACCCTTCGCCTCAACTAACTTATCAAATGACTGTTAACCCCGATTATGCGCAAATTGAAGCCGATCCTTTTAGTTTTAACATCTCTCGTTATGAATCTTACTATTCCGAGCAACGACCTTTTTTCACAAAAGGACAGGAAGTTTTTAATGCCTCCGGACGAGAAAGAAATAGCGGGTTTTACCGACCAATGGAATTGTTTTATTCAAGAAGAATTGGCCGCGCTCTTCCGGGAAGCAAGACAGTTCCATTAAATTTCGGGGCAAAAGCCTACGGAAAATATAATGATTGGGATTACGGTGCTTTTGTTGCTATCACCGGTGAACAGGAATATGAATTAGGCGATGAAAAACACACAGAAGAATCTGCATATTTTGTTGTTGGAAGAGTAAAAAAACAGATAATGGAAAATTCTTCGGTTGGTGTATTATTTGCCGGCAAGCATTCCAAAAATGCTACCAGTGGTGTAATTGATATTGATGGCGCTTTTCGCGGTTCGGATTGGCAATTGGCATATCAGCTTGCCAATGCATTTACGGAAAAGAATAATGACTTTGCATTTTCTGCCGGATTTAAAAAGCTTACATCTTCCTGGGTAGTTGCTGCTAAGGTTAGATACGTAGGCAATAATTTTGATGTTAGCGAAATAGGGTTTGTTCCTTGGAAAGGAACTGCAAATATTACAGCTCTTTCCGGTCCGGTTTGGTTCTTTAAAAACAGTTCGATTAATCAATTGTTTGTTTATTTTGGTTCCTCGCTTAACTATGAAAAAACAGACGGGTTTGTTGATCATTCAATGATTTTGGGAATTAACTTTAATTTTAAAGCAAATTGGGGTTTTGAAGTAAATATTGATACAGGTAAAAACAAAGATTTAGATGTGAAATATGACTCTTTTGGTTTTAGTGCCAATACTTGGATAAATGTATCTCCAAACTGGCATTTAAATATTTGGAGCGGATACAATAAAGGGTATAATTTCAGTAGAGATTATTTGGGAAGCGCTGCAAGAATCGGTTCGTTTTTTAGTTGGCGCCCCGTTGATTTTATTGAAGTTGGAACTCGTCTGAATACTTGGATTGAATATAAACCAAACAAAACCATTGAAGATATTACTTATAATGCACGTCCGTTTTTTTCAATTACTCCGTTTAATGATTTAAATGTTAGAATCTATTGTGATAACTTATTAAAAAGAAGTAACGATAGAATTGAAAGATTCGTATTCGGATTCTTATTCTCATATAATTTTTCACCTAAAAGTTGGATTTATTTTGCTTTGAATGATATTCAAAGCGTTAAGTTTGATGAAAACAACAAAGTGATTTCAAGTTTAAAACCTGAAGCAAGAGCAGGTGTTTTCAAAGTTAAATATTTTTATTACCTGTAATTTTTTCGGGGGAGATTAAAATGGCGGATTTATTCCGCCTTTTTTATTTTAAATACTCAGACAGAAAAAATTCAAGAAGCTTGTTTCTATTATTTGTAAATTTGTACTTTAATTTTTGAGAAAATAATGAGTGAAACAATCTTAAATATTTATCTGATTATTGAAAACGATAAAGTAGTTGAATTTAAAGCAATACCATACGAGCACGATGATGGCGATGTAATAAAAATTAAGTTTTTAAAAGAAAATGCTGTATCGGATTTTCAAAAGGCTATAAAATTTAATGCACCACAAAACAAGAAAAAAGAATTTATGACCTATACTCAATTTTCGAAACTCGAAAAACGAGGAATGCATTTTCAATTATTTGAAGAAATATTTTCACATTTTAAAGTTCCCGAAAATCCTTTGATTTGTGTAACACCGGTTGTAAACGGAAAAATCATTTCCGAATAATTTTAAGATTAAAACATATTTTATAAATAAAAATCAGGAAAACAATGTCATTGCAAAAAAATGAATTGCAACAAAAATGCGTTAACACAATTAGATTACTTGCTGTTGATGCTGTACAAAAAGCAAATTCCGGTCACCCCGGAATGCCAATGGGTTGTGCCCCTATTGCACATTTATTGTATTCGAAAATATTAAAACATAATCCCGCAAATCCCAAATGGATAAATAGAGATAGATTTATTTTATCTGCCGGTCATGGCAGTATGCTTATTTACAGCGCTTTGCATCTTGCCGGTTATGATCTGTCGATGGATGATCTGAAAAACTTTCGTCAGTGGGGAAGCAAAACCCCGGGGCATCCCGAGGTTGAACTTACGCCGGGTGTTGAAACTACAACAGGTCCATTGGGGCAGGGAATAACAAATGCAATTGGAATGGCTGCGGCGTATTCATTTTTGTCGAATAAATTTAATAAAGATGATATTAAAATTTTGGATCACTTTATTTATGTTATTACAAGTGATGGTGAAATTATGGAGGGTATTTCCCATGAAGCATCATCATTTGCAGGACACAATAAATTAGGCAATCTGATTGTTTTTTATGATGACAATAAAATCTCTATTGACGGCTCGTTGGATTTAACAATGTCTGAAAATGTTGCAATGCGTTATGAAGCTTACGGATGGCATGTGCAAAAAGTTCAAGATGGAAATAATTTAGACGAATTAAATAAAGCGGTTGAAGCAGCTAAAAAAGACGAACGTCCTTCAATTATTATTACCCGTACTCATATAGGTTACGGTAGTCCTAATAAACAAGATACTTCAGCATCTCACGGTGCACCGCTTGGCGAAGAAGAAGTTAAGTTAACAAAAAAGAATTTGGGCTTTCCGGAAACCGAATTTTACATTCCCGAAGATGTAGCAACTTTTTATAATAATTTGAAAAATGAATTAGCACAAAAAGAGGCCGAGTGGGAAAGGTTATTTGGAGAATATTCCCAAAAATATCCGCAGGAAGCAAAAGAATTTAAACAAGTTTTTTCAGGAAATTTGCCTTCTAATTGGAGTGATTCAATTCCCGTATTCAAACCCGAAGATGGCAAAATTGCTACCCGAAGTGCTTCCGGAAAAATCATCAATGCAATTGCCGATGTGCTTCCAACATTGTTGGGCGGTTCTGCTGATCTAGCTCCTTCAAACAATACTGTAATTAAAAACTCCACTGATTTTTCCGCAGAAAATTATGGCGGCAGAAATTTTCATTACGGGGTTCGCGAACATGCTATGGCTTCAATGATGAATGGAATGGCTCTTTACGGAGCTGTGATTCCTTTTGCCGGAACTTTTTTGGTTTTTACCGATTACATGCGTTCGCCTATGCGAATGGCTGCTTTAATGGAACAGCAAGTTATTTTTATTTTAACTCATGATAGTATAGGCTTGGGAGAAGACGGACCTACTCATCAACCAGTTGAACATTATGCTTCGTTACGTGCAATTCCTAATTTTGTTTTTTTCCGACCAGCAGATGCAAATGAGACAGCTTATGCTTGGCAGTATGCAATTGAAAATAAAAAAGGCCCGACAGGCTTAGCTCTTACCCGCCAAGGATTACCGGTCTTTGATAGGAATAAATACGGCTCGGCCGAAGGTACTCTAAAAGGTGCATACATATTTTCTGATTCGGATACTACTCCCGATTTAATAATTCTTGCTACAGGTTCCGAAGTGGAATTAGCTGAAAATTCTGCCGAAGTACTTAGAAATGAAAACATAAAAGTGCGTGTTGTTAGTATGCCTAGTTGGGAATTGTTTGAAAAACAATCGGAAGAATATAAAAATTCGGTGTTGCCAAAATCAGTAACAAAAAGAATTTCAATTGAAGCCGGCATTGCCTTGGGATGGGCAAAATATGTAGGCCCGGATGGAATTTCAATTTTGCTTGAACATTTCGGAGCATCGGCACCGGCACATGTTTTATTTGAAAAGTTTGGTTTTACAGTTAAAAATATTGTTGCCAAAGCAAAAGAAATACTTTGATATTTATATAAAATTTAAGCCCCGATTATCGGGGCTTAAATTTATAACTAAAATTATTTGAGCTTAAATTAATTAAAATAAAAATTTAATTAATACGAATCCTCCAACCAAAAGAAAAGTAAATACAATAGCCAATTTATTAAAATATTTATCAATAAATAATTTTATTGAATCACCAAATTTCCAAAGCAAAAATGCTACTAAAAAAAACCTTCCGAAACGGCTAATAATTGAAGCAATAATAAACATGGGTAAATTTATCTGAAATGCACCTGAAGAGATTGTGAATATTTTATACGGAATAGGAGTGAAACCGGCAGTGAAAATAATCCAGAAATCGTATGAGTTATATAATTGTTTTACGTTTGAAAACAAATCCTTAGTAAAACCGGGGATATTAGTAAAAAAGAAATTGGCAACCGAAGAAAATTCATTTACTCCGCTCCACCAAACAAAATATCCGATTGAATAACCAAGTAAAGCTCCGATAACAGAGGCAATTGAGCAATTCAAAGCAAACTTAAAAGCCTTTGACCGAGCTCCTAAAACAAGTGCGATCAACAATGCGTCCGGTGGTATTGGAAAAAACGAGGCTTCAGCAAAAGCAATAATAAATAGAGCGATACTTCCATACCGAGTATTTGCCCAATGAAGCATCCAATCATATATTTTTCGTAAAATTTTCATTTCGATTGCAAAGTTACAAAAAATATATTTAAACATTTTAGAACAAAAAATGTTAATTTACTTCAATTAAATTTTAATTAAGCAAATGCCAATGAGGTTTTAGATGCAAAATATGCGTGATTATTACACTATTCCGGAATTATTTGAATATAATGTAAAAAAAGGATTACCGCTTAATAAGCCGGCTTTTAAATACAAATCAAATGGAAAGTATAATGATATTTCATACTCTGAATTTAAAACGGAAACTGAAAAATTTGCTTTTGGTTTAACTTGTCTTGACCTTAAGAAAGGTGATAAAATTGCAATAATTTCTGAAAATCGCCCCGAGTGGGTTTATTCCGACATGGCAATTTTAGGACTCGGTGCTGTGGATGTTCCTTTGTATCCGATTCTTACAGCTGAAAATATTGAGTTCATTTTAAATGATTCCGAATCAAAGGGTATTATTGTTTCGAATAATTTTCAATTAAATAAAATATTAAAAATACGGGAAAACTGTAAGCATCTTAAATTTATTATTGTGTTAAACGAAATTGATACAGCCGATAAAAAAAATGTTTTCACCTTCAATGAAGTTAAAAAACTTGGCGAAAAATGTGAAGTTGAACATTACGGTTTGCTTGATGAAAGAAGGGGACTTATTAGTGAAGATGATGTTTGTACTATAATTTATACTTCAGGGACTACCGGTGTTCCGAAGGGAGTTGTTTTAACGCACAAAAATATAATTTCAAATGTTAAAGCAGCAAACAAAGTATTTAATTTCAGTGAGAATGATGTCTTTTTAAGTTTTTTACCTTTGTGTCATATTTTTGAACGGATGGCAGGATATTATACCGCTTTATCCGGCATGTGTACAATAGCTTACGCAGAAGGAATAGAAAAAGTAGCCACAAATTTGATTGAAATTCGTCCTACAATTATGACTGCTGTGCCAAGGTTTTTTGAAAGACTGTACAGTAAAATAAAAAGGAATATAGAATCGCAACCTCCCAAAAAGCAAAAAATATTTAATTGGGCAGTGAAAATTGGAGTTGAGTACAAGAAGTTAGTAGCCGAACAAGAAAAGGTTCCCCTTAAATTAAAAATGGAATATAAGCTTGCTCAGAAATTAGTTTATTCAAAATTGGCTGAAAAAACAGGTGGAAGGTTAAGATTTTTTATATCAGGGGGTGCCGCTCTTTCAAGAGAATTAGGAGAATTTTTCGATGCAATTGGTATAACGGTTTTGGAAGGCTACGGATTAACAGAATCATCACCGGTAATAGCTTGTAATAGATTAAATGATTATAAGTTCGGAACTGTAGGAAAACCCTTTCCCGGCGTTGAAGTTAAAATTGCAAAAGATGGCGAAATACTTGCTGCCGGTCCTTCAATAATGCAAGGCTATTATAAAAATAAAAAAGAAACTGATGCAGTGTTGAAAAACGGTTGGCTTCATACCGGGGATATTGGTGTGTTTGACGCAGAAGGATTTCTGATTATTACCGATAGAAAAAAACATCTATTTAAAACTTCCGGCGGAAAATATATTGCTCCCACTCCTATTGAGAATATGTTTCTTGCTAATAAATATATCGATCAGTTTGTTGTTATCGGGGATAAACGAATGTTTCTAACAGCTTTAATTGTTCCTGATTTTGAAGCTCTAAAAGAATATGCCGATGCTAATAGAATACATTACGATGATATTGAGGATTTGGTAAAACTGAAACAAATTGATGAGTTGATTGATAAGGAGTTTTCGGTATTGCAAAAGAAATTAGCTAATTATGAAAAAATTAGAAAGTTTACTTTACTCGAAAAACCTTTTTCTATTGAAGATGGTGAATTAACTCCATCGCTCAAAATAAAAAGAAAAGTTATTGAACAAAGGTATGGAAATCTAATTGACGAGATGTATAAAAAAATTGATGCTTAGTTCTTAAAAATTTTTATTATTCTTTCGCCAAATACAACGGATACTAATCCTGCAAAAACTATGACGGAAGAAATTACTTCCGTTAAACTCATTTTTTCGCCGAGTAAAATAATTGAAGAATATATTCCGAAAATCGGGATAAGCAACGAGAAAGGAGCTACAATATTCGGTTTATAATCTTTTAAAAGTTTTGCCCATAATCCGTATGCTAAAATTGTTGAGAACAAGCTCATATATAATATTGCACCAATTCCTTTAGCGCTTAGATTACTTAAAACTTCCAATTGATTGGTTTCAAAAAAAAATGAAATCATTAATAGTGGTATTGGAGGTATTAAACTCATCCAAACAATTAAACTCAGCATATTTATTTTACCGGCCTTTTTCATGATTATGTTTGAAATTGCCCACGAAAGTCCACTTAATATTACTAATAATAATCCCAATGTTGAAATAGTTGACTCGTTGCTCACGGCAAGTAACAAAATACCTGTAAAAGCAAGCAGAACACCCGAAAGTTGAATCCTACTCGGCTTATCTTTTAAATAGATTGCTGATATTAAAAGCGTAAAAGGTGCTTGAATTTGCAAAACAAGAGACGTTAAACCGGTAGATAATCCCGCTTCCATTCCTATAAATAGCAGGCTAAACATAACAATACCCACAGAAACCCCTATTGCTACTATATATTTCCAAGGTGTTTTATTTCGTTTTACGATTAAAACGGCAGGAAATGCAGCAAAAAGAAATCGTAAACCTGAAAGCAAGAAAGGAGGAAATTCATTTAATCCTATTTTTATTGCAACAAAATTTAATCCCCAAATTAAGGCAACAAGTATAGCAAGAAATACGTCGAAAGGTTTCATGTTATTTTAAGCTTAAATTAAATTATAAATTTTCAAAATAAAAATACCGATGCTAATTGTTAAAACCGATATTGTAGTAGAAATCACAATAATATTTCCTGCAAGTTTAGAGTTACAACCCATTGCATCTGCCATAATATAGCTAACAATAGCCGTTGGACAAGCAAAGAAAATAAAAATTATTCCCAGATTGATATTAGAAAAGTTCAAGTAGCAAGCTGCTATTGTAAATATCAAAGGAATAAAAATGATTTTTACCGATGAAGCTGCAAAAGCCAGTTTAGAGGCTTGTTTAAAACTTTTTAAATTTAATGAACCGCCAATTCCAATTAAAGCAAGAGGCAAAGTTATTGCCGAAATATAATCACCGGTTTCTATTAATGTTTCGTGTATTTTTATTTTAAACAATGAAAATGGCGTGGCAATAATTACCGAAATCAAAAGAGGATTTCGAGCTAGTTTCAATAATATCTCTTTATAATTGATTTTTAGTTTACCAGAAGAATTAATTTCCAAAGTAATAATGGATAGCAGATTTAATATCGGAACTATAAGCGCCAATACAATTGATCCTTTTGTTAATCCTTCATCACCAAATACACTATAAATTACCGCTAAACCGACAATTGCAAAGTTACTTCTAAAAGCTCCCTGTACAAATGAACCCAGATCTTTTTTTTCTTTAATAAATTTTGATGCAATTAACCATGTTAATAAATATGATGCTAAAATTCCGGAGTATATGTATCCTATTAAATTTAAATCGAATGATACGGCAAAATTAGTTGAACTTAATTTCATAAAAAGAAAAACCGGTAAAGCTACATTGAAAACTAATTTTGACGAAGTTGAAATAAAAGGAGCATCTATTATATTTATCTGTTTTAAAAAAATACCAAGAAATAGTATTAAAAAAACAGGTGCAATTGTTTTAAACGCAAAAATTAAATTCTGAATTAATATTTCCATAACCAAATTTTAAGGTAAATTAATAACATATCAAGAAAACAGGGAGGAGTATTTTCTTAAACCCAAACTTACGGAAAGTAATTATTTATTTTAAAAAAATCTTATATTTGTCTAATCAAAAAAAACAAAGGTAATATTTTGAGTACAAGCAAAAAAATTTTAGTTACATCTGCTTTGCCCTACGCAAACGGACCAATACATTTAGGCCATTTAAGTGGCGCCTATTTGCCGGCCGATATTTTTGTCAGATATCATAGATTAAAAGGAAGCGACGTTATATATATGTGCGGGTCTGATGAACATGGAGTGCCTATTACAATTACTGCCGATAAGGAAGGGATTTCGCCACAGGAAGTAATTGATCGTTTTCATAAAATAAACAAAGATGCTTTTGAAAAATTCGGAATGAGTTTTGACATTTATTCGCGAACAAGCATTCCGATTCATCATGAGAATGCAAAAGAATTTTTCTTAACGTTCGAAAAAGCCGGTTTATTTAAAATTAAAAAAAACATGCAATTTTTTGATAGCAAAGCAAATAAGTTTTTGCCCGATAGATATGTTGAAGGCACTTGCCCTAAATGTGGCTATGATGAAGCCCGAAGCGATGAATGCGAAAAATGCGGGGCACTTTATGATCCTTCCGAGCTAAAAAATCCGATTAGTAAAATTTCCGGTTCAACTCCAGAACTTAAAGAAACGTCTCATTGGTTTTTTCCTCTTGGCAAATATCAGGAAAGACTCGAAAAATATATTCAAGAGTGCAACAAAAAATTTGGCTGGAAAGATAATGTTTTGCAATATTGTAAAGGTTGGTTCCATGATGGATTAAAAGATAGAGCTGTTACTCGCGATCTGGATTGGGGTGTGAAAGTTCCTCTTGATAATGTTGACGACAAGGTTCTTTATGTTTGGTTTGAGGCCGTATTAGGTTATATTTCCGCAACAAAAGAATGGGCTAAGCAAAAAGGCAATCCCGAGTTGTGGCGTGAATATTGGCAAAATCAAGATACCAGATACATTGCGTTTATTGGAAAAGATAATGTGGTATTCCATACAATTATTTTCCCGGCTATGTTAATGGCTTGGAATGATAATCGTGAGGACAAATTTATTTACCCGGAAAATGTTCCCGCAAATGAATTTTTGAATTTCGAAGGAAAGAAATTTTCAAAATCGCGAGGATGGGGAATTGATGTAAATGAATTTTTAGAAATATTTCCTGCCGACCCTTTGCGCTATACTCTTGCTGCTAATTTACCTGAATCAAAAGATACGGATTTTTATTGGAAAGAGTTTCAATTAAGAAATAATAGTGAATTGGCAGATATTTTGGGTAACTTTATCAACAGAACGTTTATTTTTGCCAATAAGCATTTTGAAAACAAAGTACCTGAAATTTTAAACCTAAAAGAAATTGATAACGAAATGCTTTCTTACTTAAAAGAGCAACCGAAAAAAATTGCCGACTTAATTGAAAGATATAAGATTAAAGAGGCGGTTTTTGAAATGATGAGTTTGGCTCGTGCCGGCAATAAATATTTTAATGATTCTGAACCATGGAAAACCGTTAAAACCAATAAACAGGAAACTGCAAATACAATTAATATTTGTTTGCAAACAATTTTTACTCTTGCAGAAATTTTAAGTCCGGTTATACCTTTTTCTTCCGAAAAGATTTTTCATATGTTGAATGCTAAACCGGTTAAATGGGAAAATTTAAGTGAAACGAATCTTTCAGTCGGACATGTTTTAAATAAATCTGAAATTCTTTTTTCTAAAATTGAAGATGAGAAAATTGAAGAACAAGTGAATAAACTTGGTGTTATTGAAACTGGAGAACAACCGGAAAAGTTCGAACTAATAGACTTTGATACCTTTTTAAAAGTGAAATTAAGAACTGCCAAAATAGTTGAAGCTGAAAAAATTAAAAAAAGTAAAAAACTTTTAAAACTCCAAGTTGAACTTAAAGGTGAAAAAAGACAAATAATTGCAGGAATTGCCGAGCATTATTCACCGGATAATTTGATTGGTAAAAATGTAGTTATGGTTGCAAACCTAAAACCGGCCAAATTAATGGGCGAAGAATCGCAGGGAATGATTTTAGCAATAGAATCCGATACCGGCAAACTAAATGTACTTGAAGTAAATGAAAACATTAAACCGGGAACAGAAGTAAGATAAATTTGGGCGGCAATATTGTCGCTCCACTTATTTTGTTACTTTACTTATATGGAAAAAAAAAGAGCCCCCAGAAATAGAACATTGTCTATTAAAGAAAACGAAATATCTTTTTATGAGAAAGAATTTGTTAATTTAAATAAAAAAGTTTCGATTCAAACGGTTTTGAATAAAACAATTAATCAAGATTTAAATGAGGCATTGAGTTTTTTGCCCGATAATTTTGTTGATTTGCTTTTTCTTGATCCTCCGTATAATCTGCAAAAAGATTTTAATACAATTAAATTCCGAGAAATGTCAATTGAAGATTATTCGAAATGGATTGATGATTTTTTAAGACAAATGATTCGTTTGTTGAAACCAACCGCTTCGGTTTATTTTTGTGGCGATTGGAAATCTTCAACTTCAATTCATTTGGTGTTGAATAAGTATTTTAAAGTTAGGAATAGAATAACTTGGGAAAGAGAAAAAGGCAGAGGAGCAAAGACTAATTGGAAAAATAATACCGAAGATATTTGGTTTGCTACAATTTCCGATGATTATACTTTTAATGTTGAAGATATTAAATTGAAACGAAAAGTTATTGCACCCTATAAAAATAAAGACGGTACACCCAAAGACTGGAATCTTGAGGCTAACGGGCAAGCTTTCAGGCTTACTCACCCGTCAAATATTTGGACTGATATTTCAGTTCCCTTTTGGTCGATGCCCGAAAACACTGATCACCCTACCCAAAAACCTGAAAAATTATTGGCAAAAATAATTTTGGCCAGTACAAATAAAAATGACGTTGTTTTCGATCCGTTGCTTGGTTCGGGAACAACTAGTGTTGTTGCTAAAAAACTTGGTAGAAAATATTTGGGAATTGAAATCGATAAATATTTTGCGGCTGTAACTGAAAAAAGATTGAAAATTGCTGAAACCGATACTTCAATCCAAGGGTATAAGGATGGTGTTTTTTGGGAAAGAAATACTAACCTTAATCAGGAAAGAAAACAATTCTAACACTTGCTTGATTTTGGTTTTTTCAAATACTAAACTATCTATTCACATTTTTTGTTTATTTAGTTATCGAGGATTTTATGTTTAAAAACTTTTACCTAGTTCTAATAACCGTAGTATTAATTATTTCATGTGCTCCCGTAAAAAAGGATTTATTAGTTGCTGATTTGGGTAATGAAAAAATCACCTTAACTGAATTTGAAAATGAATATCTGAAATCTGCTTCAACCGTTAAAAATGCACAGAAGCAAAGTATAGAAGACTATAAACATTTTTTAGATTTATATGTGAACTTTAAATTGAAACTAAAAGAAGCCAAGGAACTTGGCATAGATAAAGATGACTCTCTTTTAACAGAACTTGAAAATTATAAAAAAAATATCGGTGAAGAGTTTTTAATTGAAAAGTATGTCAGATCTCCGGGATTGGAAAAATTATATGATAAAAGAAAATACGAGTATCGTATTGCTCATATTATGTTAATGGTAGGTGACGAAGGATTGGACTCTGCAAAAGCAAGGGCTAAAATTTTAATTGATAGTTTAAATTCCGGGGCAGATTGGAATAAATTTGTTAAAAAATATTCGAAGGATAAAAACACAATAAAAGCCAATGGACAATTATTTTGGGTTACAGCGGGAGAGTTGGCACCACAATTTGAGAAAGTTGTTTTAAATATGAAAGTTGGCGAAGTTTATAAGGAAGCTATTCCTTCAACTTATGCAGTTCATATTTTAAAATTAAATGCTAAAAGAGAAAGATTCGGAACAGTTGATGCACAGCATATTTTAATTAGTTTAAAAGATAAGGATGGAAAAAAACTAGACTATAAAAAAAGTAAGGAAAAAGCAGATTCAATTTATAATTTAATAAAAAACGGTGCGGATTTTACACAACTTGCAATTGATAATTCGGATGACAAAGCTTCGGCTGTTCTTGGTGGGTTTTTAGAAAAAATTGAAAGAAGAAAAACCGTACCGGAATTTAATGAAATTGTTTTTACATTAAAACCGAATGAAATATCCGAACCTGTAAAAACACAATTTGGATATCACATTATAAAGGTTATTAAGCATAATCCGCAACCACCTTTTGAACAAGAGAAAGTTAAACTAAAAAGAACATATGAAAAAGTGTATTTTCAACAGGATCTTGATAGTTACATTGACTCTCTAAAAGCAAAATTTGCATTCAAAAAGTATTCGGATAATGTTTCTACTTTTGCCGAAGAATTTAAGGATTTAACATTTTCTGAAATGAGAGATACATTAAATAAAAGAAATGAATCATTTAAAGTTTTTGAAATTGATAGTGTTGTTTATGATGTGAAAAATATTTTTAATTTAAAATACTTTGAAAAATATTCCAAAACACCATTTAACCATGAAAATTATAGACATTACTTAAAAAGTGTAATTCAACAAATTCTACTTGAAAAAGAAATTAATGATCAAATTAAAGGAGAAACGGAATTAGCTAAAGTATTTAAAGAATATTATTACGGGCTTCAAATATTCAAGCTTCAAGAAAGAGAGGTTTGGAATAAAGTGAAAATTACCGACGATGAAATTCAAAAATATTTTGATAAGAATGCAAACAAATATAAGTGGCCGGAAAGAATTTCTTATAGAGTTTATTCCCATTATAATAAAAACAAAGTTAAAGATTATTGTGAGCTTATTAAAAACGGATATACGGAAGCTGAAGCTGATTCGGCTTTTGCCAACAGAAAAGGCGGAAATGTGAAAATCAGAAACGTTGAAAAAGTTTCTTTCGATTTTGATAGCATTACCAAAATTGCAAAAAAATTTAATAAAGGTGAATTTACTCATTTAATTCAAGATCAGAACGGGTTATGGAGTAAAGTGAAAATATTAGAAAAAATTCCGGCCGGTGCTAAAAATTTTGAAGAAGCTAAAAGTGAAATTCGTAATCTCTTACATGAAGAAAAAATAAAAATACGCAACAAAGAGTATTCAAAGGAGTTAAGAAATAAGTTTAATCCTAAAATATTTTATGAAAATTTAAATTATGCATTTAAAGAAATATAGCATATTAATTTTACTTTTTTTGCTTGGTGCATGTAATACATCGTCAAAAAAGATGAATACCAAAACGGCAGCTAATCTTTCCGTTTATACTAAGCATTTTACAAAACAGCAAATCGATTCGGTATTAATTAATTATAAAAATCAAAATAAATTCGAAAAAGAAATTTTAAAACAATGGTTAGATACGGAGTTGTTATTTAACGAAGCAATTTTTGATAGCTTGAATTATGATAAAGAATTTTTAAGAATATTTGAGCAATCTAAAAAAGAATTGTTAGCAGCTTTTTATCTCGATAAAAAAATATTCTCCCAAAAAATAAATATTTCTGAAAATGAAATTTATAATTTTTATAGAAATAAAAAGGAAGAATTTAAATTAACGGAAGATAGTTTTATTATAAGTCTGGTTGCATTCGAAGATAAAAACTTAGCATATGGATTTCGCGAATATGCATTTAAAAATTCATGGATACAAGCTAAAAGCAAGTTTTATGCTGATTGTTATTTTGCCAAGGAGGATAGCTTAATTGCAAGTAACGATGTTTATGCAACAAAACTAATTCAAATAATAAATGTTTTACAACCCAATGAAATCAGTGTGCCTTTCACAATTGAAGATAGCTTGACTTATGTTGTTAAATATATCGGAAAGTTAAATAAGTTTGAGGTGCCGGATTATAAGTATGTTAAGAACGATATAAAAAAAAGAGTTTATACGCATAAACTCAAACGTTTATACAAAAATTTGATGCAGTCTATTTATACAAAATATAATATTGAAATAAACTAGGACAAATGATGAAAAAAATTTTATTGCTAATTCTTTTAATATCTAAAATAATATTTGCTCAAGAAGTGATTGACAAAATTGTTGCAATTGTTGACAATGAAATAATTATGCTTTCCGAATTGAAAGTAAGAACAGCAATAATTGCAACACAAAGAAACTTGAATCCCGATGATGCAAAACTAATGAAAACAGTTTTAAATTCAATAATAGATGAAAAATTATTATATGCACAAGCTAAATTGGATTCAATTGATGTGCAAGATGAAATGGTGAATTCCGAATTAGACCGTTTAATAGGCACTTATGTTCAACAATATGGTTCTCGCGAAGCCGTTGAAAAACTTTATGGAATGTCTATTGAAAAATTAAAGAGAGAATTTAAAGAGGATACACGAAAACGTTTGATGACCAGAATGGTACAACAAAAAAAATTCGGTAGCGTTGAAGCTTCTAGAAGAGAGGTTGAAGAATTTTTTAATTCTTTCAAAGATTCGCTTGGAATGATTCCGGAAAAAGTTACAATTGCTCATATTTTTAAAAATCCGAAAGTAGATAAAAGAATAAAAAATAAAACTAAAGCCAAAGCTCAGGTTATATTAGACTCGCTGAAAAATGGTGCTGATTTTGCAGAACTTGCAAAAAAACTAAGTGAAGATCCCGGTTCTAAAGATAGAGGTGGTGATTTAGGTTGGATTAAAAGAGGGGTTTTTGATCCTGCTTTTGAAGCTGCTGTTTTTGCTTTGGTCAAAGGTGAATTATCTGAAGTAATTGAAAGCTCTTTTGGTTATCACATTATTCAGCTTTTGGATAGACGAGGCGAATCCGTACACGCCAGACATATTTTATTTGCACTTAAAAGTGACGATGAATCCGAATTAAACTCCATTGAATTTCTTTCCGGTATTAGAGACTCAATTTTACAAAAGAAAAATACATTTGAATATTATGCGAAAAAGTATAGCGATGATAAACAAACCGCTGCTTTGGGCGGGGAGCTTGGTACTTTTGAGCTGTCCCAATTAGATAAACAATTTGCTAAAGTTGTTTTTTCAATGAAAAAAGGTGACATTAGTTTTCCTAAACGACTTCAGTTAAATCGAGTTACATATGGCTTTCATATTGTTAAATTAATTGACAGGGTTCCCGCACATTTGCCCGATATTGATAAGGATTACCAAACTATTAAACAAATTGCCGATTACCAAAAAAAGGAAAAAGTTTATAATCAATGGATGAAAGCTTTGCGTGATAAAATTTATTGGGAAATAAAATTATAGTTTTTTTGAAACATTATTTTTTCAAGCCGGAGCACTTTATTTAAAAGTGTTCCGTAGTTTTAAAATATATTTTATTAAAAATTGTTTGTTGCTAAGAATCCTATATTAATTTAAGAGAGAAATTCATGCCGAAAAATTATATACTCCTTTTCCTTATTGCCATTATTTTTTTTATTACCAGCTGTTCCGATATAAAAAGTTTAGACACAAATAGTGTAACCGCTAAAAATTCAACTCCAAAACAAAATAACCTTATTAATTTGGATAAATATGGCGTTGATACTTTACAGTTTAATTTTACCCAAAATATAATTACGCAGAATCAAACTTTTTCAAATTTGTTGGATACATTTAATATTTCTTTGCAACATATTTTTAACGTAACACGAAAAATAAAAAGTGATTTTGATATCAGAAAAATAAAAGTGGGCAATAGATATCGTGTTTATTATGATTCGTTAAAAACACCTATTTGTTTTATTTATGAAGAAGACCCGATTAATTATTTTATTTTACACCTAAAAGATTCTGTATTTGTTCAACACGGGCAATATAAGGTTGAAACAATTGAAAAGACCGCAACAGGTTTAATAACTAATTCACTTTATCAAACCCTAGACGAAAAAAATATTTCACCTCAACTTGCTATTGAACTGAGTGAAGTATTTGCGTGGCAAATAGATTTTTATCGTATAATGAAAAATGATTATTTCAAAGTTCTTTATGAAGAAAAATTTGTTGATGGAAAATCTGTTGGAATAGGAAATATTAAAGCTGCAATGTTTAATCATATGGGGAAAGATTATTATGCAATTCCTTTTGAGCAGGATGGTGAAAGAAAATTTTTTGAATTGGATGGCAGTAGCTTACGAAAGCAGTTTTTAAAAACCCCGCTTAAATTTAGTAGGATCAGCTCAAGGTTTTCTTATAGTAGATTTCATCCGATTTTGAAAAGACGAATTCCTCATACGGGAATTGATTTTGCTGCAGCCGTTGGAACTCCTGTTCGTGCAGTTGGTGATGGAATTGTTATTAAAGCTCGTTATGAGGGTGCCGCAGGTAGGTATGTTAAAATTAGGCACAACGGTTCTTATATGAGTGGTTATATGCATCTTTCAAGATTTGGGAAAAATATTCGTGTTGGGAAAAAAGTAAAACAAGGCCAAATAATCGGTTATGTTGGAAGTAGCGGAAGATCAACCGGTCCGCATTTGGATTTTAGATTTTGGATAAATGGTGTGCCTAAAAATTACTTGAAACTTAAATTCCCTCCAACTCATCCGATTGCAAATAATTTGAAAATGGCTTTTAATAAAGTTGCATCTAATTGGAAAAATATTTTTACTAAAATTAATATTTTGGATAAGCAATTTTCAAAAATTGAAATTGCAAAAAAATAACTGAATGATACGGAGTTAAAATATGAATAATTTTATTTTTCACAATCCAACTAAAATTATTTTCGGAAAAGAAACAATTGAAACTGTTGGCGAAGAATTAAAAAAATATAAAACAAAAAAGATTTTATTGTGTTATGGTAAAAGCTCGATATTCAAAAATAATGTTTACAACAAAGTAATTGCATCTTTAACCGCTTCTGGAATTGATTGGGTTGAAATGGGCGGAATAAAAGCAAATCCGGTTTTGTCAAAAGTTATGGAGGGTATTAAAATTGCAAAGGAAGAAAAAGTTGATGGAATTTTGGCTGTTGGCGGCGGAAGTGTAATAGATAGTGCAAAGGTAATTGCTCGTGGTTATTATTATGCCGGAAATGTATGGGACCTGTTCGAAAAAAAAGCCGTAAGCGAAGAAGCTTTACCAGTATTTTCCGTTTTAACAATTTCCGCTACAGGCTCCGAAATGAATGCAAATGCAGTGCTTACAAACGAAACTGAAAATAAAAAATGGCCTATGCCTACAAATGTAAACGGATATCCGAAGTTTTCAATTATTGATCCTGCTGTTCAAATAAGTTTACCGAAATCGCAAATGGCCAATGGGGCGGCAGATACTTTGGCTCATGTTTTTGAATGGTATTTTGACGGTTCGGGGAATAATGATTTGGTTGATGAGTTTGCCGAAGGAATTATCCGAACAATGATGAAGCATTCAAGGATTTTGGCAAAGGAACCCGATAATTATAAATCGCGTGCCCAATTTGCTTGGTGTGCCACCAATGCCTTGAATATGCTTTTGCAACCCGGAAGCAAGGGAGGCGATTGGGCAACCCACATGATTGAACATTCCGTAAGTGCATTTTACGATATTGCTCACGGAGCCGGTTTGGCTATTCTTTTTCCCGCTTGGATGAAGTATGTTTATAAAAACGATGCGGAAAAATTCTCGCGTTTTGCAGATAAAATATTTGGAATTACCGAGGGAACAATTGATGGAAAAATCGATAAAATTGTTTATCAATTAAAAGAATATTTCAAGGAAATTGGAGCACCTGTTTCTTTAAGCGAAGTTGGAGTGAAAGAATCCGATTTAATGCCGATGGCTGAAAATGCAACTCTGAGAGGAAACCTTGGTAAATTAATGCAATTAGATAAAAATGATGTTTTTGAAATATATAAATTGGCGTTCTGATTTTTTTTTGATTAGGAAGAAATTATTAAATTGAAACTTATTATTAAACCGAAACTTTTTATGTTTCGGTTTTTTTCATTTAAAATGAAAACGAATAATAATTCAGAAAATGTGCGAAAGATAGATAAATAATTCAAAATAAAGTAAAATAATGCGAAATTGTAAAATTTATCATAATAATTTTCAGAAAGAAATTTTTTAGGGCAAACATTTTTATTTCTTTTGAATAATTGAAAAAGGAATAAAATGAGTATTTATCAAAGCAGTAAAAGAATAGTTATAAAATTTGGTACAAATTCAATAACGCGAGAAGACGGAACCCTTTCTTTGGGCAATATTTATAATTTTATAGAAATAATTGCGGAAATGAAAAAATCAGGCAAGGAAATTTTTATTGTATCCAGCGGTTCGGTTGCGCTGGGGATAAAAAAATTAGGGCTGGCCGAAAAACCGAAAAATGTTGTTTTAAAACAAGCCTGTGCAGCTGCAGGGCAATCGCAATTGATGTCGATATATGAAAACGGTTTTTCGAAATACGGTTATAAGGTTGCTCAGATTTTACTTACCGAGGATGATTTTTCGAATCGAATAAAATATCTAAATCTAAGTAACACATTAAACGCGCTTATTGGATTGAAAGCTATACCCATTATAAATGAAAACGATACTGTTTCTACGCTTGAAGTTGAAGATAGAATGGAGGAAGGTAGAATCAAAAGTTTTGGTGATAATGATAAATTATCGGCACTTGTAATGAGTAAAATGAACGCAGACTTGCTTATAATTATGTCGGATGTAGATGGTTTGTACGATGCTGATCCGCGAATAAATAAAGAGGCAAGATTGATTTCGGAGGTAAAAAAAATTACTCCGGAAATAGAGGCTCTTGGTTTCAAAGCTTCCTCAAAAGGTAGAGGAGGAATGAAAACAAAAATTGAAGCTGCTAAAATTGCAATTAATTCCGGCGGAAATGCTGTAATCTTAAATGGAAAAAATCCTTTAAGTTTAAAAGATTTTATTGCGGGTAAAACTTACGGTACTATTTTTTATGCAAATGAAAAATTGCCGAGTAAAAAATTATGGATAGCATATGCAAATTCAATTACCGGTAAAGTAAAGATTAACAAGGGGGCGGAAGATGCTTTGCGAAGTCATTTTGCGAGTTTATTGCCGGTAGGTGTTTCCGAGGTGATTAGTACTTTTTCAAAGGGAGATGTTATCAGCATCTTAAACGAAAAAGGTAATGAAGTAGCCAGAGGTATTTCAAACTATTCATGTACGGATATTGAAAAAATAAAAGGAAAGAATTCTAATGAGA
>CAZCBD010000029.1:0-20452 GCA_964496755.1 uncultured Melioribacteraceae bacterium | reverse complement strand
ACCGCTTCGCTCAATTATTTCTAAACCCTCTTTATGTATGTTGCTAATATCAGGATCGGATTTTAATGCTTCGGCATATCCTAAAATACCACTCAATGGTGTTCTAAGTTCATGGCTCATGCTTGTCATAAAATCCGTTTTTACTCTGTTAGCTTCTTCGGCTTCTTCTTTCGCTTTTTTTAGTTCAAGCTCAAACTTTTTACGTTCCGTAATATCAATATCCAAACAATAAAACTCGTTTTTGCCAGATTTATTTTTAATTAAAATTGTGTTTCGTAACACTGTAATTTTTGTTCCGTCTCTTCTAAAAATCTCTTTTTCTGCAGGTTCTAAAACCATACCTTTTAAGAGTGATTTTTCATTTTCCTTTTGCAGTGCTTGCATAATTGAATCATTAAAAACCGCTTCATAAATATTTTTACTTTTTATTTCCTCACATTTTTTTTGATAAAGTTTTTCTGCTGCATTATTCCAAAAAATAATTTCCTTATCTTCATTGTAACCATAAACCGCAATGTCAAACATATTCTCGGCAATTTCTCTAAATCTGGCTTCACTTTCTTTTAGTTCAAATTCCACTTCTTTTTGTTTCGTTATATTCCGAGAAACAGATTGCAATGAAACCGTATCCTTTCCTTCATTAAGCAATTGCACATTTTGACCAAACCAAATTGTTTCACCATCTTTTGTTAAAATAGGTAATTCGTAATATGTATTTAATTTCTGTTTTATTACTTGCGTATCATAAAATCTCTTTACTCTTACTTTATAGTCATTTCTAATTAAATCTAAATAATTCATCGATAATAATTCTTCTTTGGAGTAACCAAGAATTTCTGTAGCAATTGGGTTACAAAAAATAATCTGCCCCTTAATATCAAATTTAAATATTACATCGTTCGCATTTTTAACCAGTTGAAAATATTTATATCTGCTTTCTTCAAGATCAAGTTCATATTCTTTTCGTTTCGTTATATCCGTTATTGAAGCAAGTAAGACTTTATTTTTTTTATACGTAATAATTGAAGCATTCACTTCTAAGTGAATATTAGGTCCCAGTTTAGGCATATATAATGCATCAAAACTATATAAATAATCGCTTTCCTTATCATCTTCTGATTTTTCAAAAATAGCTATCTGATATTTATTTAATATTTCATCTACAGATTTACCTATTAAATCATCCCTATTAATATGCAAAAGTTTGCAAAGTTTATTATTTACATTTAGAATAATTTGTTTTTCATTATCAATAATTGCAGCCGCATCGTGCGATTTATTAAACAGTGTTTTATATTCTTCCTCAGATTGAACCAATTCATTTTCAATCTTATGTTTCATATTTATTTCGTTTGTAAGTTGTTTGTTTATCTCCTCTAATTCTTTTGTTCTCTTTTTATACTTATTTTCCAAATGATTTTTATATTCATCCAATTCTTCGAGTACTTTTCTTCTTTTATCTTCCGAACCAATTGCAGAGGAAACAATTCCAATAAAATTAATATCTTCTTCGCTTGGCAAATAATCTTTATCAAAGAAAATACAAAGTGCCCCGGTAACCATATTTTTTGTATAAACCTTTTGCCCAACATATGTTTTTAATTTACTCTTCTGAAAACGCTTGTCAGATCTAAACTCTTTTATTTTATCCAAGTTTCTTAACAAGATAAATTCATCATCATTTTTATTCATTATATCATAACAAATAATTCCATGAATATTTTCTGCAGCTAAAAATTCATTCGGAACATTCCAAGCCGCAATATTTATAACAGTATCTTTTTCAAAAGCATTATAAATTGCAAATTTACCTCCTAATAATTCGCATATACTTTTAACCAACGCATTAATATTCTCACTTGAATTTGTATCAAAGTTTAAAAAGCATTGATTTATTTTTTTAACCCGATGTTCAATCTTTTTTGTTAAGCTTATATCCTGAAAATTTTCAATAATATATTTTTTTCCGTTTATTGTTAGCTTACGCGCACTTTTAATAATCGGGATTTTTGTTCCGTCGGCTTTTATAATAGCTGTTTCATCATTATTTAATTCTTCTTTCCCGATATCGATTATTGGACATTTATGCGGACCTCTCGGACAAATAATTCCACACGACTTACCTATTAGTTCTTCGCTTTTATATCCGGTAATTTCACATAATTTTTCATTTACCTCTTCAATAATATAATTATCGTTTATAATAAAACTACCACCGGGAATATTTTCATAAAGTTGTTCAATCTTCTTTTGATTTTCGAACATTGTTTCGGTAGCCAAGATATTCTTAGTGATTATATTTATGTTTTTAAAAACAGAGGAAATCATTGATAATAAATTTTCCGAATAGTTTTCATCTTCTTTTAGCAACAAAAATATTACCGAATATATTTCATCATCTTTTTTGATGGGGCAATAAAATGTAATTTTATTTTTTAATAGTTCCGAAATTCGTTCTTTTTCATCTTCAGAGATTAGTCTAACTTCATCCGAAAAATCATTTAAGTCTGAAATATTTATTTTCTTTAGCTTATCATAATTTTTTTTCGGACTATTTGCATTCTCTTCAATTGTATCCGGAAATAATTGCATTTTATATTCTAAGTCTGAATTCTCCGGATTTTTTAAAAAAACAATTCCCCCTTCAAAAAAAGTTAATTGAATAAAAGATTCTAAAACCACACTAATAACATTGTCAATATCCTTTGCTTTTACCAAATCACCGGCAAATTTATTTTGAATCTTAACTAATTGCTCGGTTTTTGTTCGCTCATTCACCTCTTTGCTTAAGGAATTGATTGTTTTAATTAGTTCGGTAGCTCTTTCTTCAACAAGAAATTCCAACCGAGACTTATATTGCTTTAAGGATTTCTCTGCTTGCAACCTATCGGTAACATTCCTTCTAAAAACAATTAAAGCCTTAGGCGAACCGTCGTTATTAAATATCGGCTTTCTAAAAACATCGAAATATTCATTTTTGCCGGCAACTTTAATTTCTTCAAAACTTTTGTAAACATCTTTTTTTTGCCACGCTTCTTTATCCGAAGAAGAAAATAATCTGAGATTGTTTTTTAAAACTTCACTTTCTAATGCCAGCTCATCAATATTTCTGTTATAATATTCTACATCTTCAAGTTGGAATAATTTTCGGCAACTTTGATTTACAATAATCAATTTATTATCCGGAGAGATATAACAAATAGGATCGGGTGAAGAATTCAATATTGCCCGAAAATTTTCTTCTCTTTCAAAAACGTCTTCAATCTGAATTGCTTTTTCGGTAACATCTTTTAGAAATAGAATGGAATATTTTTCGTCTGACAATTTATATATGGATTGCGAAATAGCTACGGATATTTTTTCATTCCGACCGGTTAAACATTCGGTTTCAAAACTATCAAAAGTATTAATCTGATTCGAATTCATAAATAAGATTCTTTCAACTAAATTCCTTTGATCTTCAATAACAAAATCAACAAATTTCTTTCCTACCAGACTTAACTCATTCTCATATTCAAATAAATCAAGCAATGCGGAATTAACAAAAGCTATTTTGCCTTTTTGATGAATTATCATCGGCACGGGAGAATTATTAAATACCGCTCTGAAATTTTCGGAGTTCTTAATTGCCTCTTGAGCAAGTTTTTTTTGCTTTACCACTAAGGTTAAAAAACTAACGAATCTTTCTATTTCGGAAAACTCGGATTTTATATTTTCAGTAATCTGAAAGATTAAAATACTACCGTATTTTATATTTTGATACGTAAGTAATAGTCGATATATTTTTTTTATTGAAAATCTTTTTACAATTTCATCACTAATTCTTTCTGAGATTTTCCCTATTGTTAATTCAAACAATTCTTTTCCCGGATCACCTTTGCCCAATCCTTCCAATTTATTTTCAGAATATATTTCATCAAGATTCTTAAATTTAGTTGCAAACAAATCTAGGCCTAAAATTGGCAATAAAGTTTTCGGATCTATTATATCCTTCGTCATTGCTTTAATTTCAACCGTATTGTTTTTGCAATACTCCGTAATTACAATTATAGATTTCCCTACTGCTTCGCGCAATTGCTTTGCAGCAAATTCATAAACATCTTCAATTGTTTGCTTCTCGAGTAATTCTAAAATTATTTTACTAATATCTTTCAAGAATCTGCCCTATCCTTCTTTTTTGAATTTTGTCAATTAAAAAAAAATACATTTTATAACTTTCTAAAGCAATTAAATTTTATAATGATCTTTGTAATACTTTTTTTTCAATTTCTTCGGCAAACTTAGGATACTTGCGAATTATTTTTTCGTAATCCTGTTTTTTCAATAAATACAGGTTAGAAAAAGATTTGCTGATAATGGTAGCGGTTCTCGGAATATTTTTAAATAAAGCTATTTCACCGACAAAATCACCGCTTTTTAAAGTTGAAATTTTTTTTGAGTTCGAAAAAACATCTAATTCTCCTTGGGCAATAAAAAACATTTCTTCACCTATTTCACCTTCTTCCATCACTTTTGTTAGCGGAACACAAAACAAAGGTTTTAAATATGTGATTATTTCTTGTAAAAAATTTTCGGGTGCATTTTTAAAAAATGATACGGAATCGAGTAAATCTTTTTTCAAATATAAAGATATTTCATTTTTTAAATCGTCCGGTAATCCCAACAATAAACTGTTTTCATCGTAACCACTTTTTTTAGAAAATAGATATAAATAAAAATCTCTTATTTTATTTTGTAATTCAATCGGAATCTTTCTGTAGCTTACTAATGTTTTCAACCTATCCATATTTTCCAAATACTTTTGTCTTACCGGATTTTTGGTTGATAGAATACTTGCAATATTACCTATTAAATATCCGTACATACCAATACCGAAAATCATAACAAATATTGAATATAAAATCTGAGCATCATTTTTTGGAACAATATCACCGTAACCAACTGTAGTTAGAGTAGTAATACTCCAATAAAGAGATGTTAAATATTCGGATAAAAAACTACTATCGGAATTATTATTCAAGCTTATCCACCCTAAGGTTATCCAATGTGCCGAAAGCATTAAACCGTAAATAAAAAAGGCAATTCGTAATAGAGTGGAATTTTTTACGGACTTTAAATATAAAATCCTAAGCTTACTAATGATTCTAAAATACTTAAACAACGGAATTAGCCAAATAAATTCAGTATTAACCAACAACACCCAAGGAAAAGTAGCAATAAAATCAGTAATAAATAAAAGTTTTGAATTATTACTATTTATTTCGAATATATCTGAAATTTTTTTTGGAGATAATTTAAAAGTAAAATAAAAATCGATTGCGAATACGATTATTACCGTCCAGTAGTAATAGGCTTGATAAACTGCAGCAAATTTTACGTCAATAAAAATTATTGAAAATAATACAGCGGCTATTGAAAGTACAATAAAAACAAATGAATCCCAGACTTTAGAATAAAAATACATGAACACTCCAGAATTTTTATATTAATATATAAATAAAAAAAATCGGCTCAAAATATTTTAAGCCGATAATTTTATTTATAGCAATTCTTTGCATTGTAAGCATTTTTATTTTACAACCATTTCTTGGGTTAGCTTAAATAGTTTATAATTCAAACTATCAATCAAAGCATGTAAACTTGCTTTAATTACATTTTCACTTACCCCCACGGTATTCCAAGTGGTTTCACCGTCGCTGGATTCCACAAGTACTCGCACTTTTGCAGAAGTGCCGCTTTTTTCATCAAGCACGCGCACTTTATAATCGGCCAGGTAAATATTGGCAATTTCGGGATAGAATCTTGTAAGCGCTTTGCGTAATGCATTGTCTAACGCACTTACGGGACCATTGCCATCCGAAGCGGTATGTTCTATTTCACCATTTACGTCTATCTTTAACACAGCTTCCGCATAATCGGTTGAGTTATTATCAAACATTACTTTAACATTAGAATATTCAATCTTAAAGAATGGTTTATACTCATTTAATTTTGCACGAAGCAATAATTCAAAAGATGCTTCCGCCCCGTCGAATTGATAACCGCTAAATTCAAGATTCTTAATTTCTTGAACCAACTCTTTACTAAAATTTTTATCATTAGGCAACTCAATGCCAAGTTCTTTTGCTTTATATCTTATATTACTTTGTCCGGACAAATCGGAAACCAATACCCTTTGTTTGTTACCAACAATTTCAGGAGAAATATGTTCGTACATTTTATCATTTTTTAATACTGCACTAACATGAATTCCACCTTTATGTGCAAAAGCCGATTTCCCAACAAATGCAGCTCTATAGTTATGTTTTAAATTCATTAATTCGCTAACATATTTGGAAAGGCTTACCAAATTTCCCAACTTCAGTTTTTCATTCACTTGATGTTTTTGTTTCAAAACAATGTTAGGAATTATGCTACACAAATTGGCATTGCCGCAACGTTCTCCCACACCATTAATTGTTCCTTGAACATGAGTAGCTCCCCACTCAACAGATGTTAATGAATTTGCAACTGCCAATTCACCGTCATTATGAGCATGAATTCCAATTTTAGCGTTAATTACTTCTTTTACAACTTTAAGAATTGAAATAATTTCACTTACTAAAGAACCACCGTTTGTATCACAAAGAACAATTGTATCCGCACCACCACGTTGGGCGGCTTTAATCATTCTAAGTGCAAATTCCGGATCATCTTTGTATCCGTCAAAAAAATGCTCAGCGTCAAAGATTACCCTACGTCCATGAGAAGCCAAAAAATTAACCGAGTTAAAAATCAATTCTTCGTTCTCATCGTCAGTTATTCCCAAACCTTCGGCGGAATGTAATTTCCATGTTTTACCAAAGATTGATATTATTGGGGTTTCAGCTTCAAGCAATGCATTTAAATTTAGATCCTCTTTAATTCGGTCGGGAAATCTGGCGGTTGAACCAAAAGCACAAATTTTTGAATTTTGCAAATCCATTTTTTTTACAGATTGAAAATATTCAGCATCCTTAGGATTACTTCCCGGCCATCCGCCTTCAATAATATCAATACCAAACTCGTCCAATTTTTTTGTAATAAGTAATTTATCTTGTAGCGATAAATTCACTTTTTCTCCTTGTGTTCCATCGCGCAGTGTAGTATCGAATATTTCTATTTTCATCTTTTTATCCTTTAATTGCCGAAGTTATTTTTCTGTCAATTATTTTCTTTTATTAATTTTTTATTTTTCTTTTATTAATTCTTTGGTTTTTGAAATCATTCCTTTTTTTTGAGCATATGCAAATAAACCGCCGGCTTCAATTATCGGCAAAACATCACCCAGCGAATTCAATTTGAATCTTTTATTTGAAGTATGGTTTATGATTTCAGATATCTCAATATTAATTTCCACTTCATCGCCCGTAGAAAAATTATCGTTAATCTTTCCTGCAGATTCAAAAGGAATAAGAAAACCACCATCAACGGAATTTCTGTAAAATATTCGCGCATATGATTCTGCAACAACAGCTTTGCAACCGGCTACTTGTAATGCAAACGGAGCATGTTCTCGGGAAGAACCGCATCCGAAATTACTTCCGCCAATTATAATTGAATATTCCGATGAAAACTCATTTTCTTTTACAAAGGGTAACTTTCCGTTCGGCAAACCGGCTTGTTCTTTCGGAACTCCGGATAATGCATATTTACCATACAATTTTTTTTCTTCCGGATTTTTCATGCTGTAAACAAGGTGTTCCGCCGGAATTATTTGGTCGGTATCAACATTATCACCCAATACATAAACTTTTCCTTTTATACTTTTTTTCATTTTTTCTCCACTAATTACATTAAATATTCTCTTGGATCGCAAACACTTCCTTTTACTGCAGATGCTGCTACGGTTAAAGGAGACGCCAAATAAACTTCCGATTTTTTACTTCCCATTCTACCGGGGAAATTTCTATTAGTAGTAGAAATAACAATATCTCCGTCCACCGCCCTACCAAAAGTATCTTCGGGTCCACCCAAACATGCTGCACAAGAGGGCAATGAGATATCACAACCTGCTTCTTCAAATATTTTCCTAAGCACCTTGCCATTATGAGTAATAATATCAAGCTGTTTGTCCACTTCCGTTGTTGACGGCACTACAAACGTGGGTAATTTAACCTTATTACCGTCAAGAATTTTTGCCGCAAATTGATAATCAGATATTTTACCCCCCGTGCAAGAACCAATATAACATCGGGTTAATTTTGATCCTTCTACTTCTTTTACGTTTGCACGATTATCCGGACTACTTGGTTTTGCAACAACAGGAACAAGTTTATCTGTTTTATAAGTAAAAATTTTAAAATATTCGGCATCATCGTCACTATAAAATTCTTCATAATCTTTATCGGTAACTTTCGATAAGTATTCTCGGGTAACATCATCAACAGCAATAATGCCATTCATTCCGCCACCTTCAATTGCCATATTTGTTAAAGTCATTCTTTCAAGCATACTCATTTGAGAAATAGCCTCGCCGGTAAATTCCATTGCTCTGTAAGTTGCTCCATCAGTAGAAATGTCACCTAATATTTGAAGTATTAAATCTTTGGCCGTTAAATATTCCGGCATATTACCATCAAAAATAAATTTTATTGATTGTGGAACTTTTTCCCAAATTTTTCCCGTACCCAAAATAAAAGCAGCATCTGTATTTCCCACACCGGTTGAAAACATTCCAAAAGCACCGCTTGTACAAGTATGAGAATCCGTACCAAATAAAACAGTACCCGGAATGTTAAATCCTTCTTCGGCAAGCGCCATATGACAAACACCTTTGTATCGATCGGTTCCAACCCCGTAGTAATTGGGCAGGTCATATTCTTTAGCAAAATCATTTAGTATTTCAACATTTCTGTTTGCATGTTTATTTTTGGTGAAAATATAATGGTCGGGAATTATCACCAATTTATTTTTGTCCCATATTTTTCTTTCCGCACCAAATTTATCTTTCCAAATCTGAATAGTTGGAGGCCCGCAAACATCGTGCGTCATTAAAACATCAACATTTAACCAAATACTTTCTCCGGGCACCACTTTATTTTTTTCTGCAGACTTAGCAAGTATTTTTTCTGTAATTGTCATTCCCATTATAAATTCCCTGTTTCTTCGTTTAATGTAACTTCAAGTTTTTCTTCATATTTTTTTAAATAAATTGCTTTTTGGTTTAAGGCGTTGATGTAAGCTTTAGCGCTTGCTTCCACAATATCGGTAGAAACACCTCTGCCATTAAAAGATTTTCCGTCCACTTTGATTCTTATATTTGCTTCACCCAAAGCCTTTCGGCCTGATGTAACCGACCGCACATTATAGGATTCTATAGTTAAACTAATTTCCAAAGCTCTGTCGATGGCATTAATTACAGCATCAACAGGACCGTCTCCTGCAGCCGATTCAATATATTCTTTATCATTATGCAAGATTTTAACGGTAGCACTGGGAACAGTATTGGAACCGGAATTAACATTCAAATATATTAGTTCATATATTGATTTAACATTAAAGGATTTATCTTCCATTAATATTCTTAAATCATCATCATATACTTCTTTTTTCTTATCCGATAATTGAATAAATTTTTCATAAATTTTATTCAATTCTTCATTTGTTAAAGTGTATCCTAATTCTTCCAACCTTGATTTCAAGCCATGGCGGCCGCTATGTCTGCCCAAAACTATTTTGGTTTTTGAAACACCAACAGTTTCCGGAGTCATAATTTCATAAGTATTTCTATTTTTCAGCATTCCATCTTGGTGAATTCCAGATTCGTGGGCGAAGGCATTCGCTCCAACAATAGCTTTGTTGGGTTGCACAATTATTCCCGTATAGCCGGAAACCATTTTGCTGGAATTAATAATTTCTGTTGTTTTTATGTCTGTATAACAATTGAATAAATCTTTACGAACATTAAGAGCCATAACAACTTCTTCCAATGAAGCATTTCCGGCACGTTCACCGATTCCGTTAATAGTACATTCAATTTGCCGAGCACCATTTTCAATTGCGGATAATGAATTTGCAACAGCCAGTCCCAAATCATTATGGCAATGAACACTAATAATAGCTTTGTCAATATTTTTAACACGTTTTTTTAGTTCGGCAATCATTTGTCCATACTCACTTGGGAAAGTATATCCGGTTGTGTCGGGTATATTAACCGTAGTGGCGCCGGCATCAATGGCAGCTTCAACCACATCGGCTAAATATCCGATATCCGTACGTCCGGCATCTTCGGCAGAAAACTCAATATCTTCACAAAATGTTTTTGCATAAGCAACAGCATCGTAAGACATTTTCAATATTGTTTTTCTTTTTTCTTCTAAATTTCTGCCGTAGCGTTCGTGTCCGAATTTTCCAAGAATATGGTAATCGGAAGTACTGGAAAAAGTATGTATTCTTTTTTTCTTTGCATTTTTTGTTGCTTCAAATGCGGTTTTGATATCAATTTCTTTAGCTCTGGCCAAAGCAGCCACCGTAATACCAACAGTATCCGAAATTCTTTGCACAGCTTCAAATTGTTCGGGCGAAGAGACAGGAAAACCTGCCTCAATCACATCCACATTTAATTTCTCCAATTGTCTGGAAATTTCCACTTTTTCCGATACACTTAAAGAAGCACCTGGAGATTGCTCGCCATCTCTTAAAGTTGTATCAAAAATTATTATTTTATTAGAATTCATTTTATTTCCTTTAATAATTTTTATTAAACTGTTTGTAACTCGGCTTCACAAATTTCTTTGAAGTTTTTTGCAACCAACTCACCCATTTCGGAAGTTGAGACCAAATTAAAACCTTCCGAATAAATATCTGCGGTTCTATTATCTTCGGCAAGAGTTTTTTCAACAGCTTTTTCAATGAGTTCACCTGCCTTGGGCATTGAAAATGAATGTGTGAAAAGCATTGCAACCGACAAAATCATTGCAATTGGATTTGCTTTATTTTCTCCGGCAATATCAGGTGCACTACCATGTACTGGTTCATACAAAGCATATTTACTTCCGAAGCTTGCCGAAGGCAACATTCCCAAACTTCCTGTAATTTGCCCTGCAATGTCACTAATAATATCTCCGAATAAATTTGAAGTTACAATTACATCAAATTGTTTTGGATTGCGTACAATTTGCATTGAACAATTGTCAACATAAACATGTTGAACTTCAACATCCGGATATTTTTTTGCGACTTCATTTACGGTGTTTCTCCAGAATTGAGATACCTCGAGCACATTTGCTTTATCAACCGATGTTAATTTTTTTGCTCTTTTCGTGGCAATTTCAAACCCTTCGGTCACAATTCTTGTTACTTCGTTTTTAGAATATTCCATTGTATTCCAACCACAGTCCTCATTAAAACCTCTCGGCTGGCCAAAATAAATTCCACCTGTTAATTCGCGAAGCACAAGAAAATCGGTGCCTTTTAAAACTTCGGGTTTCAATGAAGATGCGTTAGTGAATTGTTCAAAAATTTTTGCCGGTCTCAAATTAGCCCATAAAGACAAAGATTTTCTCAACTTCAGTAATGCCGCTTCCGGTTTTAAATTGTGGGGCAAATTCTCCCATTTGTAGCCGCCAACCGCTCCAAGTAATACGGCATCTTTAGACATACACATTTCTATAGTTTCGTCGGTAAGCGGATTTTCATATTTATCGTAAGAAACCCCGCCGATTAATCCTTCTTCAAAATTCAACTCAATATTAAATTTATTTGCTGCCGCTTCCATAACAGGCTTTGCAGCATTCATAATTTCAGTTCCTATTCCGTCTCCGGGCAATAAAGCAATACTATATTTCATTTTTTTATTCCTATTTTTTTAACCAAGACATCATGCTTCTTAATTCAGCACCAACTTTTTCAATACTGTGTTCATTAGTTTTATTTCTAACTTGAAGTAAATTAGGCAAACCGTTTTCATATTCAGACATAAATTCATTTGCAAAACTTCCGTCTTGAATTTCGTTGATTATTTTTTTCATCTCCGTTTTCACCGATGCCGGAACAACTCTTGGGCCTCGAGTATAACCACCATATTCGGCTGTATCACTCACAGAATAATTCATTCTTGAAAGCCCGCCTTCGTAAAACAAATCCACAATTAATTTCATTTCATGTAAGCATTCGAAATATGCCAACTCAGCGGGATAACCGGCTTCCACTAAAGTTTCAAAACCGGCTTTAATTAATTCGGCAACGCCACCGCATAAAACTGTTTGTTCGCCAAACAAATCGGTTTCCGTTTCATTTTTAAATGTAGTTTCAATTACGCCGGCTTTTGTGCCACCAATTCCTTTTGCCCAAGCCAAAGCAATTGCTTTTGCATTTCCCGAATAATCCTGACTAACTGCAATCAAACATGGCACTCCATTTCCTTCCTGATAAGTACGACGAACCAAATGCCCCGGACTTTTGGGTGCAATCATAATAACATCAACATTTTTCGGAGGTTTTATAAATTCATAATGAATGCTAAACCCATGAGCAAACGCCAAAGTGTCACCCTCTTTTAAATTATCGGCAATTTGTTTTGCATAAATTTCTTTTTGATTTTGGTCGGGTAATAAAACCATTATAATATCGGCTTTTTTGCAAGCTTCCGGTATTTCGTAAACTTCAAATCCTGCATCTTCTGCTTCTTTAACTCTGGAACTATTTTTTCTTAAACCGATACAAACATCCATACCGCTTTCTTTTAAATTCAATGCATGTGCGTGACCTTGGCTACCGTATCCCAATACAGCTATTTTTTTATTTTTTAAAACATCTAAATTTGCATCGTTATCATAAAATACTTTCATTTTTTGTTTCCTTATTTTTCTATTTTATTTAGTTAATGAATACTCATGTTTAAATTTCTTTTGTTCTCCGCGTCTTAATGCAACCGTACCGCTTCGTGCCATTTCAATTATTCCAATTGGAGTAAGCACATTTACAGCAGCATCAATTTTCTCGGGCGGGCCTGTAATTTCAATCGTAATGGATTTGTTATTGATATCAACTACATTTCCTCTGAAAATATCGGTTATATCTTTTATTTCGGCTCTGCTACCCTTTTGATAATTAATCGTAATTAGCGCCAATTCTCTTTCTACTCTATTATGTTCGGTTAAATCAACAACCTTAATTGTATCGATTAATCTGTTCAATTGTTTTACGACTTGATCAATTACAATATCATCGCCGGAAGTAACAATGGTCATTCTTGAAACATCTTCAAATTCAGTTTCACCAATTGAAATTCCATGAATATTGAAGCCTTTACCGCTAAACATTGTCGCCACACGGTCAAATGCTCCGAATCGATTTTCTACTAATACGGAAATTGTGTGTTTCATTTTATATCATCCTTTTTGGGTTTAATCTTTCTACAATCATATCTGATATTGATGCACCTGCCGGTACCATTGGAAATACCATATCTTCTTTCACTACTTTAAATTCCATTATTATGGGACCATCATTGTAATTCAAAGCCTTATCAATTAATTCGCTTACTTCTTCTATTTTATCGGTTGAAAAAGACGGTATTCCTAACGATTCGCCAATTTTAACAAAATCCGGATTGCTATCTCTTAGATCCGTAAAACTGTATTTTTCTTTGTGAAATAATTCCTGCCATTGGCGTACCATTCCCAAATAGCTATTATTAATAATGATAATTTTAATAGGCAACTTATAGTAAACTGCGGTGATTAATTCTTGGATATTCATCTGAAAGCCACCGTCACCATTAATTGAAATCACTTTTCTATTCGGATTACCAATTTGTACACCTATTGCAGCCGGCAAAGAATAACCCATTGTACCCAAACCACCGCTTGATAAATTAGAGCGGGCTTGAGTAAATTTATAATATTGTGCAACCCACATTTGATGTTGACCAACATCGGAAACTACAATTGCCTCGCCTTTTGTTTTTTTCGATATCTGATCAATTACATATGTACCACGTAATTTACCGTCGGATATATCCGGAATCATCGGGCATTCTTTTTCAAACGCTCTTATTTCTTCTAACCATTCGGTGTGGTCATTACAAGTTTTTATTTCCGCTGCTATTTCAGCCATTATATGTTTTACATCACCAACAATCGGTAAATCAACTAAAACATTTTTATCAATACAAGTCGGGTCAATATCAACATGAATCTTATAAGCGTCTTTAGCAAATGTATCGGGTTTACCGGTTACACGATCATCAAACCTAGCCCCCAAGGCAACCAAAACATCGCAATTATTTACAGCTTTATTTGCTTGATATGTTCCATGCATACCTAACATTCCAAGAGACAAATCATCTGTACCCGGAAAAGCTCCTAACCCAAGCAACGTCATTGTAACCGGAATATTAAATTCTTTTGCAAGCACTCGTAATTCTTCGGCTCCATCGGAAGAAATCACACCCCCGCCAACATAAAGCAACGGTTTTTTTGCTTTGCTTATTATATCTGCAGCTTTTTTTATTTGATTCTGATGTCCGTTATAATTTGGTTTATATCCACGAATATCAACATCTTTCGGATATTCAAATTCGGTTTCACAAGCAATAACATCTTTAGGTAAATCAACAACCACAGGACCCGGTCTTCCGGTAGATGCAATGTAAAAAGCTTTTTTAATTGTTGGAGCCAACTCATCAATATTGCGCACCAAGAAATTATGTTTTGTAATTGGGCGAGTAATTCCAACAATATCAGCTTCCTGAAAAGCATCGTTCCCGATTAAATGGGTAGGTACTTGTCCTGTAAAAACTACCATGGGTATTGAGTCTAAATATGCATTGGCTATTCCTGTTACGGTATTTGTAGCTCCCGGACCGGAAGTAACCAAAACCACACCTACCTTACCGGTTGTGCGCGCATATCCATCTGCCATATGAGTAGCCCCTTGTTCGTGGCGTACCAATATGTGTTTTAGAAAATCGACATCATAAAGTTTTTCATATATTTTTATGGTTGCCCCTCCAGGGTACCCAAAAATATATTCGACTTTTTCTTGTTTTAAACATTCAAAAAATATGTCGGCACCTGATAATTTTCTTTTTTGTGTTGTCATTTTAATTACCTCTTTTTATTTTATTTTGGAAAACTCAACACGGCACCCGTACTTGCGGATGTAACCATTTTGGAATAGCGCGCCAAGTATCCTTTTTTAATTTTAGGTTCAAATTGTTTCACTGATTTCAATCTTTCTTTTAATTCGGAAGCAGACAATTCCACTTCCAATTTTTTATTTGGAATATCAATTGATATTATATCACCGTTTTTAATGGCGGAAATAGGGCCTCCTTCGGCAGCTTCGGGAGAAACATGACCAATGCAAGCACCACGAGTTCCGCCGGAAAACCTGCCGTCGGTTATCAAAGCTACTTTATCGCCTAAGCCCAGTCCCATAATTGCACTTGTTGGTGAAAGCATTTCCGGCATTCCCGGACCTCCTTTGGGACCTTCGTATCGTATTACAACCACATCACCGGCAACCACATCACCATTTAATATTCCTTGCATTGCATCATCTTGTGAATTGTAAATCTTTGCCGGTCCTTTGTGCACAAGCATTTTTGAATCTACGGCACCTGTTTTCACTACAGAACCTTCAGGAGCTAAATTACCGTATAGTATTGCCAATCCACCTGTTTTTGAATACGCATTATCAATTCTTCTTATTATTTTATCATTTTTAATTTCTGCATCGGCAATATTTTCACCAATTGTTTTTCCGGTAACAGTTCTTTCATTTAAATGAATTAAGTTTTTTACTGATAATTCTTTAAGTATTGCCGAAATACCTCCGGCTCTATCCACATCTTCAATGTGCACATATTTTGTTGCAGGACTTACTTTGCACAAATAAGGCACTCGGTTTGCCAAATCATTCAACGATTTTAAATTAATTTTAATTCCCGCTTCGTTTGCAATTGCCAAGGTGTGCAAGATTGTATTTGTACTACCACCCATTGCCATATCCAAAGCATACGCATTTGCAAAAGAATTTTCGGTTAAGATTTTAGAAGGACGCAAATCGGTTTCAACCATTTCAACTATCCTTTTGGCAGCACTTCTGTATAACTCTTCCCTTTTTTTATCTACGGCCAAAACTGTTCCGTTTCCCGGTAAAGCTACGCCTAAAGCTTCCATTAAACAATTCATTGAATTTGCGGTAAACATACCGGAACAGCTACCGCAAGTTGGGCACCCGTTTTGTTCAAGTTCTAATAATTTTTCATCGTTTATTTGACCGGTTTTGTATTGCCCAACTCCTTCGAATACGGAAATTAAATCCACTTTTGTACCATCATCCAAGGTACCTGCTTTCATTGGTCCGCCGGAAACAAAAATAACAGGTATATCTAACCTCAGAGCCCCCATTAACATTCCCGGAACAATTTTATCACAATTCGGAATACAAATTAACGCATCCAAACGATGAGCTTCGGCCACAGTTTCAACCGAATCCGCAATTAATTCACGGCTCGCTAAGGAATACCGCATCCCTACATGCCCCATTGCAATTCCATCATCAACACCAATTGTATTAAATTCAAAAGGAATTCCGCCGGCTTCTCTTACGGCTTCTTTAATTATTTTGCCTACTTCCTGCAAATGAACATGCCCGGGAATTAACTCAATAAATGAATTACAAATGCCAATAAAAGGTTTTTTAAAATCCGCTTCATTTTTTATTGCACCCGTAGCTCGCAACAAACTTCTATGCGGTGCTTTTTCAAAACCTTTTTTTACTAAATCCGATCTCAATTTTGTACCTCTTTTTTAATTCCTTCAAGTTTAAAATATATCCGCTTCGGGTCAATCCCGATTCTTTAATTATTTTATAACTATGAAAAAATTATTGTGTACTCGGAATTGACCCTTATAATTAGCCCACTAGAACCACGAGGAGTTCTAGAAGGCTGATAATAATAATAATTATACCGAGTATATTGAGGCTTAAAGGAAGGTTAATAATTTCATTATCAGCACGCACAATTGCGATATCTCCATTGGAGATTACATCGTTTTCGATATGTGCGTTTCTGTGTATCATTACATAAATTCTTTTTGTTGAAATCAAACTTAAAACTTTAGACTTTTTTTGTCAAGCTTTTTTTTCATTATGTGTAATTTTTTTAGCTTATTTATGCTTTTTGCATTAATAATTTAATTGTTTTATTTAATATATTAATTATAGCTTATATTTATACATTGAAAAAAAATGTTTTTTTTCTTGACATCAGTTAATAAATTGTGTTTATTTGCAACCAACAATTTGTTCTTATGCATAATTACAACAGAGATAATAAATTTCTTATCCAGAAAGGCTGAGGGAACGGGCCCTGTGAAGCCTTAGCAACCGTCCATTAGGAAAAGGTGCTAAATCCTGCCCCAAATTAAGGGGAAAGATGAGATAATGATTTAAGTTTAAATAAATCAAGCCTCTACAGGAAAAATCCCGTAGAGGCTTTTTTGTTTTAAAAAATATTTTTTTCAAATAAACCGAAAGGGGTTATCATGAGTAATCCAAACAATTACAGATTCGAAACATTGCAATTACATGCCGGACAAACACCAGATTCCACAACTAATTCACGTGCCGTACCAATTTACCAAACAACATCCTACACATTTAATGATGCTAACCATGCTGCTGATTTATTTGGATTAAAAGAATTTGGAAATATATATACAAGATTGATGAACCCCACTACAGATGTTTTTGAACAAAGAATTGCGGCGCTGGAAGGCGGCCTTGCAGCTTTGGCAACTTCTTCCGGCCAAGCAGCAGAAACCTTAGCTATTACAACAATAGCTCAAGCGGGTGATAATATTGTATCTACCAGTTTTTTATATGGTGGAACTTATAATTTATTTAAAGTTACACTACCTCGCTTGGGAATTAAAACAAAATTTGTTGATGGTGATAATCCTGCCGATTTCGAAAAAGCAATTGATGAAAATACAAAAGCAATCTATGTTGAAACTATCGGCAATCCAAGGTTAAATATTCCGGACTTCAAAGCGTTAGCTGAAGTTGCCCACAGAAACGGAATTCCCCTAATTGTTGATAATACTTTTGGAGCTGCGGGAGCTGTTGCCCGCCCAATTGAACATGGTGCAGACATCGTAATTCAATCGGCCACTAAGTGGATTGGCGGTCATGGAACTTCAATTGGCGGTGTTATTGTTGATTCCGGCAATTTTGATTGGGGTAACGGAAAGTTTCCACTTTTCACAGAACCTTGCCCGGGTTACCACGGTTTAGTTTTTAACGAAGTTTTTGGTAAAGGCTCGCAATTTGGCAATATTGCATTTATTATTCGTGCCCGTGTTGAAGGATTAAGAGATTTAGGCGCTTGCCAAAGTCCATTTAACTCATTTCTTCTTTTACAGGGATTAGAAACATTATCCTTGAGAGTTGAAAGACATAATAGTAATGCAATTAAATTAACCGAATGGTTAAACAATCACCCTGCTGTTGATTGGGTTTGGCATCCAAGTTTACCGGATTATCCATCCCACGAAAATGCAAAAAAATATTTACGCGAAGGCTATTTCGGTGCAATTCTTAATTTTGGAATTAAAGGTGGTAGTGAAGCGGGAAAGCGTTTTATTGATAATGTTAAATTAGCCAGCTTACTTGCAAATGTAGGCGATTCAAAAACATTAGTTATTCATCCGGCTTCAACAACGCACCAACAGCTAAGCGAAGAAGAACAAAAAAGGTCCGGAGTTTTACCAACCCTAATTCGTGTTTCCGTTGGAATTGAACACATTGACGATATAATTGAAGATTTTGAACAAGCACTAAAAAAAGCCGTACGTTAAATAATAAGTGTTATTCACATTTTTAATAAATACAACTTTTGATACTAATTACTTAAAATTCAAGTGAAGCTATGAATTTAACAAATGAAAAATTTTTCGTTAAAACGCAATTCAAAAATTTGTTTGCCGATGAAAACACACTAACATTGGAAAATAATAAAGTACTATCCAATATAAATGTAGCCTTTCAAACATACGGTACATTAAACAGTGAAGGTACAAATGCAGTTTTAATCTGTCATGCTCTTACCGGAAATGCACATGCTGCCGGATTTTTAGAAGGCGAAGAATTTGATCGTAACAGTAAACCGGATTTTTTAAATAGCTACTCTTTACAATACTCAAATCAACCCGGCTGGTGGGAACCTCTCATCGGTCCGGGTAAAATTATTGATACGAATAAGTATTTTGTCGTTTGCAGTAACATACTGGGAAGTTGCTATGGAACCACAGGTCCCACCTCCATTCTGCCCCATTCAAAAAATTCAAAAGAAACCGAAACTTATAAAAACAATTTCCCAATTGTTACTGTGCGGGATATGGTACGGGTGGAAAAAGAATTACTTAACAAATTAAACGTCAACCATTTGGAATTTGCAATTGGAGGTTCTTTGGGCGGAATGCAAGTTTTGGAATGGATGGTAATGTATCCTGATTTTCTTACTGCCGGTATCCCGATTGCAACATCTGCAAAACATTCCGCATGGGCAATAAGTTTAAACGAAACAGCCCGAAATGCAATTATGAACGACCCTACTTGGAAAAACGGCAAATATACAAAACAACCCGAAAAGGGCTTGAGTTTGGCACGTAAAATTGCCATGCTAAGCTACCGAACCCAACCTTCTTTTGAAAGAAAATTTGGAAGAGATCGAATTAAAAAAGGCAATTATTTTAAACCCGGCAATTTATTTCAAGCTCAAAATTATTTGGACTATCAAGGGAAAAAACTTGTTAAAAGATTTGATGCAAATAGTTATATATATTTAACACACGCAATGGATTTCCATGATCTATCTTACAACAGAGAATCTCTTAGCAATGTTTTAAATTCTGTAAAATGCAAAACTCTTTGCATTGGAATTGATAGTGACATCTTATATCCAACCCACGAACAAAAAGAAATTGCAATACTTTTAGGCAATTCAAACTACGCCGAAATAAATTCAATTCACGGACATGATGCCTTTCTAATTGAATTTGAACAATTAAACAAAATTTTACATGATTTTTTAAGCGATCTAAATTAGCCAATTACCTTGCTTAAAAACAATGAACCTCACCGGCTTTGCTTGTGAGGTTTTTTTGTTTTAAATGTTTTTAATTTTACCGATAATTCATTTAAATATTACTTTTTTTGAGAATTAATTATGAATGCTTTATATATATCCATTTTTCTTTTATTGACTTTTATTTTTTTTTCAAAAAAACTATTTTTAAATCTAAAAGAGATTTTTACCGATAAAGAAGATTTATAACCGTTTAATCTTCAATTATTGACTATTAAAATAAATTTAATACATCTACTCTAAATAATCCTATGATAATTCATTTCATTTTTTTACTTTTGTAATCTAAATCTTGAAAAGGTTGAGAAAGCATAACTCTGGAAATGTTAA
>CAZCBD010000028.1:0-20714 GCA_964496755.1 uncultured Melioribacteraceae bacterium | reverse complement strand
AAACTTCAACCTTAGAATAACCGCTCATGGCAAGATTAGCAATATTTTTAGAAGATAACTTTGTGCCTACACTAAGCAACACCTCACCCTTTTTTACATCCTCTCCAATTAAACAGAAATTCGAAGAGGTTTTATTTTCTAGAAATTTAACTTTTCCATTTTCCAATATTTTGGTTTGTTCAATAATAATAACGCAATCTGCTCCTTCCGGCATAATTGCACCTGTCATTATTTTTGAACAAGTTCCTTTTTCGATTTTCATTTTCGGAATTTTGCCTGCAGAAATTGTTTCAATAACTTCCAGTTCCTCTCCAAGATCTTCCTTTCTGCATGCATACCCGTCCATTGCCGATTTATTAAACGGCGCCATATTCATATCCGAAATAATATCCTCTGCCAAAACACGATTTAGCGCAACTCTTTCGGTATTCAATAAACGTGCGTTTTCAGTAACAATCTGCAAAGCTTTTTCAAATTCTATCATTATTTACCTTTCTTAATTTTTTTCATAAATCTTGCAAGCTGTTGCCTTAAAATTTATCCAAATTGTAGAATCGATATTTATATTTAACATATTAAACGAATGTTTAGTGATAAGGGCTTTTATTTCAAATCCGGAATCAACTGTAATTTCAACTCCATTTAAATTGGGAGCAATGTCAATCACCTTCCCGATAAAGTGATTTCTTTCACTTGTTTTCGATTTGCTTGCCGAAACAGAAATATGTTCCGGATTAATGGAAAGAAAAGCTTTTCCCGTTTGAATATTTTGGGGTAAAAAAATTCTTTTTTCATTAATCTGAAAATATATTTCGTTATTATTTTTTTTAATTTCTCCGCTAAGGAAATTATTTATGCCCACAAAATTCGCAATAAATTCCAAACGAGGATTATTAAAAACATATTCGGGTTTATCAATTTGAACTATCGTACCTTTTTCCATCACAGCAATTCTATTGGCCAAAGAAATTGCTTCATCATAATCATGAGTAACGTGTAGAATCGTAATTCCGTTTCTATTTAATTTTCTAAGTAAGAAGCGCATTTCCCTTTTTGCACTAACATCCAAAGATGAAATCGGTTCATCTAATAAAAGTATTTGAGGTTCCGAAGCAATTGTACGAGCAATTGAAACTCTTTGATATTCACCACCTGAAAGTGTCTCTACGTTTCTGTCTAATAATTGTGAAACCCCAACAAGCTCTGCAAGCTTAGTTACTCTTTGAATAATTTCAGTTTTTTTGATTTTGTTTTTCTTATTTCCAATTTTTAATGGAAAAGCAATATTTTCAAATACCGATAAATGAGGAAATAAAACTTCGCCTTGATAAACTAATCCTACTTTTCTTTTTTGAATTTTTTCAGCGGAAATATTTTTATTATTTAACCATATTTCACCTGAATCAATTTCAATTAACCCGGCAACAGCTTCCAACAATACGGATTTACCAACTCCGGATTTGCCTAAAATTACAAAGTATTCATTTTTATTTACTTCAAATGCAATATTTTTTAGTTCAAACTTAAGTAGTTTTATATTTAAATTTTTAATCTTTAACATTTATTTGCGTCGTCCTAAAATTCTAAATAAAGCAAAAAACAGCAGACAAATGGTAACAAATACAACGGCAACCGGTGTTGAATACTTAAGTCCGAATGCCCCGAATCTTTCATAAATCAAAACGGGAGTAGTAATGGGATTATAAGCAACAATAATAACTGCCCCAAACTCACTCATTCCACGAGCCCACATTAAAATCAATCCTGATAAAATTGATCGTCGGGCTAATGGTAATGACACACGAAAAAACACTTGCCATTCGGAGGCACCTAAATTTAGTGCAGCATTCTCTAATTTGGCCGGTACAGATTCAAAACCGTCGCGTGCAGCATTTAAAACAAAAGGAACACTCACAAACGCCATTGCCAAAATTATTCCGGCAGGAGTGCCCACAAACGATAATCCTAATCCTGCTAATGTTTTTCCAATTATCGTATCCTTTGCTATTAAACCAAGTATTGCAATACCTGCGGCAGAATGTGGAATGATAATCGGAATATCAATTATTGCATTCAATAAATTTTTAAAAGGAACATTTTTTTTAGCCAAAAGATATGCAAATGGTATTGATATAATAGAAAAAAACAGAGTAGCAGCCATAGACGTCCACAAAGTCAGGAAAATACTATTTGCTACTTCTGGATCAATAGAAGTTTCAAAAAAATTATTCGGCGAAACTCTTAAATACATTCCAATTAAAGGTGCCACAATAAATAGCAATGCAGCACCACTTAAAAACTGAATAATTAAATTAAAACTATTTTTACTTCTATTTTTCACGCCTAATTCCCTTTGGCAAACTTCTTCAATGATTTGGGAATTCTATTATAGGTAGATGTAACGGTGGGAACAACACTTGGTTGTCCGTTTGCTTGCATAATTTCCATTCCTTTTTCACTTAAAAGAAACTTTAGAAATTTTTCCGCCATTAATTTATTTTGATTATTCTTCGGGATTGTGATGCCATAAACCATTGGAGCGCCTTTTTTTGTGATTTTTTCGCCCGGTTTTTTACCGGATATTTCTACGCTTACAGTCTTATAAAAATCGCTCAATTTATTATCTTTTAAATTTATGCTATCAGGTAAGATTAAAAATTCCAACCCATGTTGTTTTGCAACAGAGCGATATAAGAAAATGTAATCGAGCTCACCTGTTTCTAACAAAGCTAGCAAATCAACTTCTTTGGGACGAATATATTTTACATCCTTTCCCAAAAGCTTTTCTGCTAAACCTTTTTCGCCAAAATATTTTTCAGCTAACTTAATCGTTAATACCGTTCTATAGCCACAAGGATCCGCATTAGGATCTGAGCGACCAAAAGAAACATCATCTTTAAGTAAAATTTGCGCCCAATTTTCTCCATTTATTTTATTTTTGTATTTCGACTTTTCAGTAAAGACAATAGCCATTTCATTCGAAGCAAATTTTATATTCCAATCAGCATAATCCGGAATTAATAATTTATCAATCACAGTATAATCGGCCGAAGCAAAAACATCGCAAGTCTTATTCAAGTCGGCACTCTTTCTTGCACAGTGCCTCCTTCCGCCAATTCCTTTTTCCATTTTCGCATCAGGATGTTCTTTTTGAAACTCTTTAATAACTTGCTTGAAAGGTACGGTTAAACTACCTGCATGAAAAATTATCAACTTATTTTCTTGCTTGCTGCAAGCAGAAAATATTATTAAAAACGTAAATATTAAAAAAACAGTAATCTTTTTTTTCATTGTTTCCTCATTGTATTATTCTTTTCTACTATTGTTCTCTAAATTATCACTGATTTCATTTAATTTAATGGTTTTCATTCTGTCTTCAATTTCTTTTTGAATGCTCCAGAAAAAATGATTGAAATAATCATTAAGTTGCTTTGTTTCATTATTATTTGCTTTGGCAACATCCATATCTATAATCTTTTTTTCATCCAATGCCGCATAAATTTCATAAAGTGATAAGGAAGTAAAATCCTGTAAAAGCACAAACCCGCCTTGCGTTCCTTTTACGCTTGCCACAATTTCAGCCTTGCATAAACTAGACAATATTTGTCGTAATTTGGAAGCATTAACCCCAATTGCTTCCGATATCTCACTACTACTTTTGGGCACGGGAAACTCTTTTCCCAAGTATGTTAAGGCTTTTACCGCCGTTGAAAGTTTATTCGATGAGGTCATACTAATATCTTTTTTATTGTTACAGTAAGTGTAACATTTTTTGGATAATTATCCAAAAAATTATGTAAAATCCGTTTTAATAAGTATTAAATTATTTATATTTGTGCTTGAATTGGAAAATTTGATTGATAATAAATTATAAACAAGGAGAGTTCTTAATGAACGTAGAAGAAATGTTAAATGCTCGTGAATTGGTCAAAGAATTTTCTTATGACATCACTCCATTAGATAAAGGCTACACCGATAAGTCTTTACATATTAACGTCGGAACTAACGAAATTACAATTAAAGATGTTGATCCCCTTGTAAAAGAAAAATTTATTGGTGGTAAAGGTTACGGATTAAAATTTTTGTGGGACGCAACAACACCCGAAACAAAATGGAATGATCCTGAAAACGAAATAATAATTTCAGGCGGACCAATATGCGGAATCACTCAATATTCCGGTTCGGGAAAATCATTAGTTGTCACTATCTCTCCTCAAACCGATTCGGTAATGGATAGTAACGTTGGTGGTTGGTTTGGCCCGTTTTTGAAAATATGCGGATTCGATGCAATCGAACTTCAAGGTAAAGCGGAAGAAGATATTATTATAGTTTTAGACGGACGTAACGGCGGAAAAATCAGAATTGAAAAAGCCCCGAAAGAACCTATTGACAGTCACACATTATCGGAAGTTTTAACCGATATATATTCCGAAACAGAAAGCGACAAAATGAAAATTGCTGTTGTTTCTTCCGGTGAAGCCGCAGACCATTCGTTAATCGGAATGCTTAACTTCAGTTTTTATGATAAGAAAAAAGGAAGAGTGCGATTAAAACAAGCCGGCCGTGGCGGTACAGGTACGGTTTTTAGAGATAAAAAAATTAAAGCATTGGTAGCTTTGGTTCCAAAGGTTGACGCTAATATGAACAACGTTGTTGATATGAAAGCAATTATGGAACGCGGTAAAAATTTCAACAAAGAAATGCGTGAGCTTGATGATGAACAATGCGAAATGAAAACAAAAGGCACTGCTCACTTAGTTGAAATTATGAATGATTACGATTTATTGCCCACTCATAATTATAAATTCGGCAGCCATAAAGATGCCGACAACATTCATTCTGAAGAATGGAAAAAAAGATTTGCACAGGGAACCCCCGATGGTTGCTGGCTCGGTTGTAACATGAGTTGTGCCAAGGGTGTTAATAACTATATTGTTCGCACAGGTCCATATAAAGGTGAAAGTGTGATTGTTGATGGCCCTGAATATGAAAATGCAGGCGGACTTGGCTCAAATTGCGGAATATTTAATCCCGATTATATTATCGAAGCAAATTTCTATTGCGATACTTACGGAATTTGTACTATTACGTGGGGTACGGTTGTTGCCTTTTTGATGGAATGTTATGAAAACGGAATCTTAAATGAAGAAAGAACCGGCGGATTAAAATTAAACTTTGGAAACGCTGATAGTGCAATGGAATTATTGCATCAATTAGCTCGGGGCGAAGGTTTCGGTAAAACAGCCGGACTTGGAATTAGAAGACTGAAAAAATTATTTGCCGATAATGGTTGGGGCAATCCTGAGTTTTTAAATGATATTGGCATGGAAAACAAAGGACTTGAATATTCTGAATACGTTTCAAAAGAATCTCTTGCCCAGCAAGGTGGATTTGCAATGACAAACAAAGGACCCCAGCATGATGAAGCTTGGTTAATTTTTATGGATATGGTAAATAATCAAATTCCAACTTTTGAAGACAAAGCCGAAGCTTTACATTATTTCCCAATGTTTAGAACTTGGTTCGGTTTGGTTGGACTTTGCAAATTACCTTGGAACGATGTTGAACCGGCTAATAATGCTGAAACGGATGAACCGGCAAAAGTTCCGGAACATGTTGACAATTACGTTACAATCTATAAAGCGGTAACCGGCAGACCTTTTGACAAGGATAAATTAATTGAAGATTCCGAACGCGTTTATAATTATCAACGAATGTTTAATTTGCGCCGTGGTTTTGGAACAAGAAAATGGGATGCACAACCATATCGTGCCGCAGGACCTGTTACAATTGAAGAATATGAATCACGTCAGGATCGTTACGACAAACAGCTAAAAGAAGATGCCGGCATTGATATTTCAAATATGTCAACCGAAGAAAAAGTTGCTGCATTAAGAAAATATAGAGAAAATAGATACGAAAGCTTGCTTGATGCCGTTTATAACCGTCGCGGATGGGATAAAAATGGTGTTCCTACATTAGATTTCTTGAAAAAAATTAATATGGATTTACCTGAGCTTGTGGCTTTAAGAGAAGCTTACGACAAAGGTGAACTAAATCTAAAATAATATTCTCCTTCTTTTTAACAAAAAAGGCTACCAAATTTGGTAGCCTTTTTTATAAATATCGAAAATTAATAAAATTCACATGACAATAATTTTATCCGAAAAAAGTTGAAGCTACCTTGTATAATTCTTCATCAACAAGTTTTAATTCTTTAGTAGCTTCTTCCAAATCTACTGCAACAATATCCTTACCTTTTAGTGCAGCCATTTTACCAAAACGTCCGCTTTCAACCAATTCAGCTGCATAATGTCCTAAACGAGTTCCAAGTACGCGATCAAATGCTGAAGGCGAACCGCCTCGTTGCAAATGCCCAAGCACGGTAGAGCGTGTTTCAAATCCCGTACGTCTTTCAATTTCTTGAGCAATTAAATCGCCAATACCACCAAGTTTTACGTGCCCGAAAGCATCAAGTTTTTCAGTTTGTAAAATTTCCCTATCTCCTTTAACAGTAGAAAGTTTTGCTCCCTCGGCAACTACAACAATACTAAAATCTTTACCTCTTTCATGTCGTTTTTTTATTATATCGGTTACATCATCAAGATGAACAGGTTTTTCCGGTATCAAAATTATATCGGCACCGCCTGCCATTCCGGCATGAACAGCAATCCAGCCGGCATGTCTTCCCATAACTTCAACAACAATAACCCTGTTATGAGATTCAGCAGTAGTATGCAATCTATCGATAGCCTCCATTGCAATATTAACTGCAGTATCGAAGCCAAAGGTATAATCCGTAGCATTCAAATCATTATCAATAGTTTTAGGAACCCCAACAACATTAACGCCGGCTTTAAATAGTTTAGCGGCAACACCAAGGGTGTCTTCACCTCCAATTGCCACCAAAGCATCCATGCCTACTTTGTGCATATTTTCTTTCACAATACTTTCGCCGTTATTAACCGAATAAATATTTGTGCGCGAAGACCTTAAAATTGTGCCTCCTCGATGTAAAATGCCGGATACATCTTCCATTTCAAGCGGTGTGTAAATATTCTCCAACAACCCTTTCCAACCCTGTTTAATACCAATCACTTTATTACCGGCAGCAATTGATTTCCGAACAACCGCCCTAATTACAGGATTTAATCCCGGACAATCACCTCCACCGGTTAAAATACCAATATTCATTAATTCTCCCAAATAATCAAATTTTCTAAGTACTAATAAAAAAAAAGATGTGCTTGTGCACATCTTCTAAATTTATAATAATTGTAATTTTGCAAATTTCATTAATAAGGTTTTTCTGCCACGGTCTTCAAAATCAACCATAATTTTTTGATTATCATTTGTACCTTCAATAGCCAAAACCTTTCCCTGACCAAAAACTTCGTGTTGAACTCTACTTCCAACCCGAACGGATTTTCTTTCCTGATCAAAATCATCGTAGCCTTCCTGATACATTTCATCGTGATAGACGCCTTTTCTTCTGCGGCTACTCTTTCTTAAACCGGTATTCATTTCATCAACGGTAGATTTATCTAATTCATCAATAAACCGTGAACGATTCTGATAAGCAACTTCACCGAAACGATATCGTGAACGAGCATAAGTTAAATAAACTTTTTTCTTGGCTCGGGTTAAGGCAACATAAAAAAGCCTTCTTTCTTCTTCGATGTTTGAATCGGAATCGAATTTAGGATTGAGCGGGAAAATATCTTCTTCCAAACCGGTAATAAAACATATGGGAAATTCTAAACCTTTTGCACTGTGAACAGTCATTAAGGTTACGGAATTTTTTTCTTCATCATATTGATCAATTCCTGCAACCAAAGAAACATCAGCTAAAAAGTCATCAATTGTTGCTTTCGGATTTGCCTGAGTAAACTCATGAATAGCTGCAAGCAATTCTTGAACATTTTCATATCGCTGTTTGGATTCCGGAGTATTTTCTTCTTTATACATTCTTAAAATTCCAAGCTCATCAATTAAAGCCGAAATTAATTCATATACAGATAATTTTTCTTTTAGCTCAATATATTTATCTATAAGCAGTTTGAACTGTTTTACATTTTTCTGAATTCGTTCTTTTACTTCAATTACTTCAAAAATACGACTCATGGTTTTAAACAAAGGAATATCAAACCTGCGCGAAAAAGCAATCATTTTGCTAATTGAAGTATTCCCGATTCCACGCTGAGGAAAATTCATAATTCGTAATAAACTTTCTTCATCATTCGAATTTGCAAGAACACGTAGATAGGCCACAATATCTTTAACTTCTTTTCTTCTATAGAATTCAACTCCACCAATAATCTTATACGGTATTTTTGCTCTTCTCAAAGCATCTTCCAAGGCACGAGATTGAGAATTAATTCTGTAAAGCAATGCAATATCATTTAACGATAGCTTTCTTTTTGTAATTTCAGTTTTAATTTTCTTTGCAATCTGATAAGCCTCATCTTTTTCATCACTACATCTAACTATGCCTATCTTATCTCCATCTTCATTTTCCGTCCAAAGAGTTTTTTCAATTTGTTCAACATTCTTTTTAATTACGGAATCTGCAGCTTTAAGAATATTTTTTGTTGAACGGTAATTTTGTTCTAATCTGAATATTTTTGTTTTTGAAAAGGTTTTTTCAAATTCCAACATATTCGAAAGATCGGCGCCACGCCATCCGTAAATACTTTGCGCATCGTCGCCAACCACACAAATCTTAACACGAGAATTAACCAATCTAATTAGAATTTCATTTTGAGCTTTATTAGTATCTTGGTATTCATCTACGAGAATGTATTTAAATTGTGCTCTGTATTTGGATTCAATTTTGGGATACTTTTCAAAAAGTTCGATTGGCTTAATAAGAAGATCATCAAAATCCATCGAATTATTCACAAACAATCTTTTGTTATATTCTCTGTAAATTTGGGCGATTTTTTTTTCGGGAACAGAATTGGCAAAATTGTTTTCATAATCGTCAGGATTAATCATCTGGTTTTTCAAATTACTGATTTTGTGTTGAATTGAACTTGCATTAAAGTTATCCAAAGAGATATTCAATTCTTGTAAAATATTATTTACCAACCCAACCGAATCTTCTCTATCGTAGATTGAAAAATTTGATTTATAATTAATATTTTCCGCTTCAATGCGCAATATTCTGGCAAAAATGGAATGGAATGTACCCATCCAAAGTTTGGTGGCTTTTGTAACACCAACCAAATCTTTTATTCTTTCTTTCATTTCATTAGCAGCTTTATTCGTAAAAGTTAAAGCCAGAATTGAACTCGGATCATATTTTTCTTTTAGTAAATATGCAATCTTGTAAGTTAAAACTCTAGTTTTACCAGAACCTGCGCCAGCAACAATCATATGCGGAGAAGAATTATATTCTACTGCCAATCGTTGCGACTCATTCAAATCTTTTAATAGTGAATGCATATATCCCTTGGTTTTTGTTAAAAAAAGATATGTTTTAATTTATGAAACGCAAATATAGTGAAATTATTGGAATTTTTAAACTGTTATAATTTATTTTAGATAAAAAAACATTATTTCTTGATGCTAATTTAGCATTATTTAAAAAGTTAAGGCTGTTTTTACTAAAACAGCCTTAAAATTTTCTAAACCAAAAGTTTACCGTTTTTCATAATCTGCTTATCATCAAAAAACACATTCGGTTTTGTAACAACTCCATCAAGGTGAATAGGTGCGTTAACTTTTCCGCCCATTGATTTATTGTCGCCAATAGCAATATGAATAGTGCCCATTACTTTTTCATCCAGTAAAAGTTCGCCGGTTAATTTAGCCTTGTGATTTGTACCTATACCAAATTCCGCAATATTACGAGCCGGTTTGCCATATTGTTTAATAATTTTATTTAATTTTCTTGCTTCAGCTCCGCCCGTAACATTTTCAACCAAACCGTTTTTAACCTCAATTCTAATCGGTTCTAATATTTTTCCAATTCCAGACATTGAGCCGTCAACAATAAAAACACCGTTAGTTTTGCCTTCAACCGGAGCAGCAAAAGTTTCACCTGTCGGCAAATTCCCGCTTTCGCCTTTTTTGTGAAACAAACCTTTGCTTGCAAATGCTTTGCGGCCGGTAATATCAAGTGAAATATCTGTTCCCAAAGCAGTTTGAACTTTAATTATTTTTGTTTTTTCAAATAGTCTTTTTAATTTTAATGTTAAAGCAGCTATTTGGGTATAATCTGCATTTAAACCTTTTATCATAATCTCTTCAGTAATACCGGGTAATGTAGCACATCTGGCACCTTTTTCCGAAGCATTTCTACGAGCATCGGTATGTGTCATTGATTTGGTAGTAGGAATTAAAATAACATTAAACATTTTCATTAATTCCGCAACCTCTTTAGGAGGTTCTTCACCGTCCATATCACGTGATTTCATTTCTAACAATAATGCTTCATGACCTAATTTTAAAGCATTGTAATATAAGTTTTCAGCAATATCTTTTTTGTTTTCGTCTGTAATAATTAAAACTTTTTCATTTGGTTTTGCTCCCATACAATCGCGAATGGCAATCTGAGAAGCTTTGTCTAATTTTGAAACTGCCATAAAATACCTCCTATAGCGGGAAACCTAAATTCAATTGCACTACTGCAGAAAAACCTTTATTCGTTAAAAGATCTTTCCCGTTTGAGTCTTTAATTGACGATGATCCCGATTCATTTTCAAATGCATTTATTTTGAATACTGAGTAAACAGCTGTCGCTTCAACACTGATATAATCTTTAACTAAGTGAAGAATTAATCCGCTGCCGAAATAATATCCCACATCAACTTTTTGGTTCGAGTAATTTTCAGATGATATTTCATTAATTCCGCTTTCGAGTTTTTCTGTAAATTCAGCTAAGTAAAAATTTAATCCCGCTTCAAAAACTTTAAAATCCAAAAAAGAAAAGACAGGAATACCAAAATCCAAACCAATACCCCAGTGATTGTTTTTTAATTCATACTTAGCTAAAATTGTACTTCCACCATTAGATAAATTAACCTCTTGTGTTTCGCTCATAAATTGATAATATGCTTTTGCAGTAAAAAAATAATCATCAAATTTGGCGCGAAAAATATTACCTCCAACCCTGAGACCTTTTCCGTTTTCGAAATTTAGGGTTGCATTAGATCTAAAAGTAGTGGAAAGTTTCATATTCAAGAAGTCATTTAAACCTTTGGCATTATATTTTTGTTGAGTATATCCGCCATAAAAACCGCTTAACCCCAAACAACCGAACCCACAGGTTTGAGCATAGCTTAAAAAGGAAAAACCAAATAAACAAATCAAAAATACTTTAGTTTTAAAATTATTTTTTGTTCTCAAAATTTACTCTTCAATCTTTTTATACAATGTAATAAATTTATTTTGATTTAGCTGACTTAAAAAAAGTTTTACTCTTTCTTCGGCTGGGTTTATTTTATCTGCAAACTCTACCTTAGCTTTTTCAATAATGTTTTCAACAGTATTTTTACCATCACAAAGTTGCCAAATAAAACTACCAACTTCATCTAAATCAACCTTGTAAGGTTTTGGTTTAAGCCATTTAAAAACCACCCTTTCAACAAAAGATGGTTTTTTAAAATAGCTGATAACCGTAATATTATTTTCAATTTCATATTCGGCTTCGCGAACAGGATATGTTTTTTTTATATCCATTTAGATTATGCTCCTTTGGGATTTTCCAAACCATGTCCGTTAGGTCCGTTTTCAGATTTTCTTAATAGATAGGCAAAAATAAATCCAACAACACCGAGAATAGAAAGAATCCACATTCCCATTGCATAACCACCCGGATTTTGAGCCGACGCTGCCGAATAATCGTTTGACCAACCTAATAAATAATTAAAAGCAAAGACGCCGATTTGTTGTATAAGCGTCATTAAAGAATATGCCGTACCTAATTTATTTTGCTCTACTAAATAAGCAACCGATGGCCACATTACGGCTGGAATTAACGAGAAAGAAACACCAAGCATAATAATAGGCACGTAAATAGAAACTCCCGAATAAACCAACATTAAGTAAACGGGTAAAATTAAAATTGATCCTAACATCATCATCGAGGCGCGTTTACCAATTTTATCTGCCAACAAACCAAACAACGGAGTAGCAATCATCGAGGCGGTAATTAATACACTGTTTAATTGCCCTGCCAATTCTCTGCCAACACCGTGCACATCTTGATAGAATTTAATTGCAAAACTTCTGAACGGGAAAACAGCCGAATAGAAAGTAACGCAAAGCAAAACAATGTACCAAAACGATTTGTGGAATTTAAATATATCACTAAAAACAAATTTATCGGTTTCACCTGCTTCGGCTAATGCATATTTCTTTTCGGCATTTCTTTCCATTACAAAATAAATCACACCGCCTATAATGCAAGTTAAACCAATTGCAAATGCAATGAAAAGAGGATCTTGCCAATTTGCGTAAAAACTTTTTGCCCATGTTGGCGACCAGTCTGCAGAAAAAGATCCAAGTCGTGCAATAGTTAAATTAATTCCAAATGCAAAACCTAATTCTTTTCCTTTGAACCATTTTGCCAAAGCAGTTGTAATTGCTACTATTAACGGTTCGGCTCCAATACCAAGCAAAAATCTTCCCGATAACATAATTGTTAGATCGGAACTGATTGCGGTTAATAAAGCGGCTACCGAACAGATTAAACCGAAAATTAGAATTGAAATTCTAACACCAATCTTATCAATTAAAATTCCTGCAAAAATCAATACTATTACAGCAGCAACACTATAAATGGAATATAAAGAACCTATATTCGTATCTGTAAAATTTAATTGTGATTTTAGCAAATCGGCAATTGGTGCAATACTATCATAAATATAGTAATTCCCAAACATTGCCAAACTGACTAAAATCAAAACAGTCCACCGGTAAAATCCGGATGGTGCTTGTCGTTCAACATTCACACTACCATTCATTTTTATTCCTTATTTATTTCAATATTTGAGTATTTAAAAATAATCTCGATTAAGGTTTTAATATTTTTTTATTTGAAAATTCACTTTGTTAAAATAATGCAAAGCTAATAAAAATTTTAATTGTTTTTTAAAATTAATAATTAAAAAATAACTTATTATATATATCAAAGAAACTTTTAAATTTAAAATTTAATTATTATTTTAAGTTTAAATTAAAATAATGTTATTATGAAATCTGCAAATCACAATAATTTTTTTTATATTAATTAAATTATTTAAAAGCGAGATTATAAATGTCTCAGAAAAACACCTTAACAGTTTGCCCTCCAATTTGTATCGAAGAAAACAAGGCTCTGGAGCTTTCAAAATTCTTTTATAAAGAAGAAGAAAAACAAACGGAATTCCTACGCAATTTATTATTTAACAACCCAATTGTTTTGCCAATTAATAAAATTACCGAAGATTTTCAACCTTTAATCCCGATAGCACATTCGGTAAAAACCGAAACAGGTATTATTGATATTATTTTTATAAATCCAAAGGGAAATATTACCGTAGTTGAAACAAAAGTGCGCGGCCCGGTTACACCGCAAATATTTAATTTCAGATTTGATATGCAAAAATGGAATTATGCAAAATTAGACAGCCTATGCCAAAATAATCGCGGCAAATCTTTGATGGAACTTATTCGCGAAAGCAATGAAATCGACGACGAAAGTGCGGCAAAATTAGTTGCTAAAATTTCGGATAATCTTTATAACGGAAAATTTCTTTTATTAATTGTTTCCGAAAGAATGAATACAATAGTAGAAAAACTTTTTAATAAATTTCCTTCAACAAAAAATACTTCACACTTTGGAATTATTAAGTTAAACATTTATAAAGATGCAGCAACAAATAAATTTATAATTATTCCTGCCTCTTCATTTCACTACGCAACTATGCAAGCTTCCGAAAAAATTAAAGTTGAAAAAAAGGAAAAATTAAAAGTAAGAGAATTTTCTTCGGATGAAGAACAGTTCTTTGGAAAATTAAAAGAACGAGTTTCAGATGATGAAGTAACTTTTGCAAAAAAAATTGCAACAGACGTTGAAGAATTAGGATTCGAAATTCAATGGAAACCAACCGCTTTGATAATAAAAATGCCTCATCCGCAGGGTAAAAAGAAAAACTTTACAATTTTAATGATTCAAATTTACGGCGAATGCGTCCACGGCGATTTAGAAGAACAATTCTCGAAAGCAAATTTACCGGAATCCATTGCAAAAAATTTTATTAACAACTTAATATTTTCTCTTGGATTTAAAAAGGGATCTATTCAATTAAAGAATTTGCGCCCAAACTATGAAAAATTTTTGGAATTAATTAATAGATTTAAAAACGAAGTGGAAAGTTAAAACTTTAATTTCCTCATTCCCAAATGACAAATTGCAAAATCATATTTAACAGGATCCGTAGGCGAAAATTGTTTTAGATTTTCGGTTATTTCTTCTGCCATTTTCCAGTCGGCAATTTTTCTTTTTGTTAAATTTAATTTTTTACAAACCGTTGCAATATGAGTATCAACCGGAATTAAAAGTTGCGAAGCTGAAATCTCATTCCAAAGCCCTAAATCCAATTCATCCCTTCTAACCATCCACCTTAAAAATAAATTCAATCTTTTGCAAGCACTTCCCTGTTTCGGATTGGGAAACATAAATTTGCTTCCTACTGAATGACAAGACTCCCTTTCCAATATTTTATTTAGATTTTCCGAAAAAAAAATTATTGAATTTTTTAAATTAATATCATCTGCAAAATAGTAAAGTAGAAAAAATTTTTTTATTGAACCATAATTTGAATATATAATTTTCATTAAACGGAAAAGTTTTTTTACATCATCATCGCTATAAAATCTATATTTAATTCCATCAAATATCTTTTCTTCCTTCGAACTAAAATTTATCACAAAATCATAAGGTTGCATTTCTATTTTTTGATGAATAATCTTTAGAATTTTTAATATCTGATTCACATTCCCATAAGCAAAAATTGATGAAATGAAAGCGGAAATTTCAATGTCAAAATAATTCTTAAACTTGTGAGGAAATTCTAACGGATCGGGAGTAATTTGCGATTTGTCGAATTTTTTGTAATGGTAATTTAATTTGGATTTCAAATTCATATTTTTCTTTATTTTTTTTAACTACTTTCACATTATAATTTTTTTTACTTATTTAAGACTTATTTAAAAATATCATAACAATTTGAGGTAATTTACTAAAAATCATTTTAAAAGTTAGATTTTTTTTTCGAAAAGCTAAATAACTAAACTTAATTATTTAACTTTTATGCATAAAAAAATTACATTTCTTTTGCACAAAGCATCAAAAATGCTTGTTTTATTAGTTTATACTACCTAATTTAGTATAAATGATTAACTAATAACTAAAAAAACTACGAGGTATTTAAATGAGGAAAATAGTTTCTCTTCCCGGTGATGGAATCGGGAAAACCGTATTGGAAGAAACCAAAAGAGTCTTAACTGCCGCAGGATTTGAAGCCGAATATATTCATGGCGATATTGGTTGGGAATTTTGGTGTAAAGAAGGCAATGCACTACCGGAAAGAACTATCAATTTAATAGAAGAACACAAAATTGCATTATTCGGTGCAATTACATCGAAACCCAAAGAAGAAGCTGCCCAAGAATTGGCTCCGGAATTGCGTGATAAAGGTTTTGTTTATTTTAGCCCCATAGTTGGTTTGCGTCAGCACTTTAATTTGGATGTTTGTATCCGCCCCTGCCGAAGCTATGAAGGTAATCCGCTTAATTTTATTCGTCGTGGAAAAGATAACAATATTGAAGAACCGAAAGTTGACGCTGTAATATTCCGTCAGAATACAGAAGGCTTATACGGCGGTGTTGAATGGTCTAATCCAAATGATAAGGTTTACGATGGATTATCAACTCATCCCAAATTTCTTAAAAATTTCGGAAATGTACCTCGTGAAGAATTATCAATTTCAACAAGAATTTTCACAAAAAAAGCCACAGAAAGAATTTTACGCGCCGCTTTTGAATACGCTAAAAAATATAACTATAAATCCGTTACACTTTGCGAAAAACCAAATGTGATTCGCGAAACTTCCGGAATGATGTATAAAATGGCTCAACAAATTCAAAAATCAGATTTTCCTGAAATTGAACTTTGGAACACCAACATTGATGCACAAATGATGTGGCTTACAAAAAACCCTGAGAATTATGGTGTTTTAGTTGCAGGAAATATGTTTGGTGATATAATTAGTGACGGTTTTGCCGGATTAATTGGCGGTTTGGGTTTTGCATGTTCTGCACAAATGAGCGCAAACGGAGTTGCAATCTTTGAACCTACTCATGGATCGGCTCCAAAATATGCCGATTATGACGTTTCTATTGTTAACCCGATTGCAATGATTGAATCTGCCTGCATGATGCTTGATTATATTGAAGAAAATGAAATAGCCGCTAAAATTAGAAAAGCTGTTTCCGAAGTTATTAAAGAAGGAAAAACTAAAACTTACGATATGTTAAAAATGTCCGGACGCCCTGATGTTATTAAAAACGGCGCTGCCTCTACAAAACAAATGGCAGATGCTATTATTGATAAATTAAAATAATTATAAATAGTCGGGTTTTTTGCCCGACTATTTTCTCAATACGAGTTTGTAACAAAAAGAATTTCAGATAACAAAAAGAATTTCAGAAAAGCATTTAAATTTTAAAAAAAGAATTGGACTTAAAAATGAAAGAAAAAGTAAAAAAAATTTGGCCTGAAATTGAATGGATTAAAAACGAAGAATTAAAAGAAAAAGTAACCGACTGCTGGGTATATGCATTAGAAAATAGTGTTTTAGAACCGGAAGATTTAGAAGAAATCCCTTTTTCACTATTAATTGCAAATTGCAATGTTACATTCATGAATCACAAACGTACTTGCGTTCATTTAGCCGTTGACATGGCCAAACGAATGAAAGAAAATTTCGGCGACGCAATTAAAATTAACATGGATGAATTAATAGCCGGTGCCATTCTAATTGACGTTGGCAAATTGTTGGAATATAAAATAGAAGACGGCGAACTAATGACAAGCGATTATGGTAAATTAGTACGACATCCTTTTAGCGGACTTGGAATAGCAGCTCGTTTCGGACTTTCTGCTAATATTCAGCATATTATAGGAACACATTCCAAAGAAGGTGATTTAGGCAAAAGATCCGTTGAATCGATTATTGTTCATCATGCCGACTTTGTTTCTTTTGAACCTTTTAAAGCTTAATTTTACGTTTAAAATAACTAATCATTAAAATATTTAACGTTTTAAGTAGGAGCTAAAATGCCTCAGAATTTAATAGAAAAAATTGCACAAAAATTTGCCGTTGATCTGGAGCCCAATCAAAAAGTTCACAGCGGTGATTTTATTTCTATAAGACCTGCTTTTGTAATGACGCACGATAACACCGGTGCAGTAATTCCAAAATTTAAAAGTATCGGCGCCACAAAGTTTAATAATCCACGCCAAATTGTTTTTGCTTTAGATCATGATGTCCAAAATAAATCGGAAAAAAACTTAAATAAATATAAAACAATCGAAGAATTTTCTAAAAAAATGGGAAATGACTTTTATCCTGCCGGAAGAGGAATCGGGCATCAAATCATGATTGAAGAAGGTTATGCTTGGCCCGGAACTATGGTTGTGGCTTCCGATAGTCACTCAAATACTTACGGTGGTATCGGGGCACTCGGCACTCCAATTGTTCGAACAGATGCAGCTGCAATTTGGGCTACCGGCAGAACATGGTGGCAAATTCCAACCGTCTCCAAAATTATTCTAAAAGGGAAACTTAGAAACGGTGTTACGGGAAAAGACTTAATTATGGCTCTTTGCGGACATTTTAATAATGATGAGGTTTTAAATCATGTTTTGGAATTTTCCGGCGAAGGTGTAAAAGAATTATCTATTGATCAAAGATTATCTATTGCGAATATGACAACCGAATGGGGTGCATTAGCAGGTGTATTCCCTATTGATGATGTTACAATAGAATGGATTAAAAACAGAATTAGTAAAATTAAAAATAGACCTCCTCAAAACGTGAACTCTGAAATAGATGGCAAAAATCCGAGAATGACTGAAGAAAAATTAAATGAATTAATTAATGAACTTCCGAATTTGCAACCCGACAATGACGCATTTTATGCCAAAGAAATAACTTTAAATTTAGATTCCGTTGAACCTTACATTTCCGGCCCGCATACATTGAAAATCGCAATGCCTATTTCCGAAATCAAAAAGAAAAAAATAAAAATTAACAAAGCATATTTACTCTCTTGCACAAACGGCCGATTGGAAGATTTTGCCGAAGCTGCTGCTGTTTTGAAAAATAAAAAAGTGGCCGAAGGTGTAGATTTATATGTAGCTGCTGCATCAAATGAAATTCAAAAAGATGCTGAAAATCTGGGTTATTGGGAAATATTCAAAAATGCCGGCGCAAAATTTTTGCCCGCAAGCTGCGGACCTTGCATTGGATTAGGTGAAGGATTACTACAGGATGGTGAAGTTGCTATTTCAGCTACCAATAGAAATTTTAAAGGACGAATGGGCTCAAAAGAAGCCGAAGCTTATCTTGGCTCACCTGCTACTGTTGCAGCCTCGGCCATCAAAGGTTTTATTGATTCACCTTTTGAACTTGAATATTTCAATCTCGAAGAAAATCTGAAAGAAAATAAAAAAGAAATTACAAAAAACCCAATGGTAAAAATTATTTCCGGATTTCCCGAAGTAATTGAAGGCGACATTGTTTTTTGCCACCAAAACAATATGAATACCGATGGTATTTATCCGGGTAAATATACTTATGTTGATGATTTTAAACCTGAAGATCAAGCACGCGTTGCCATGGAAAATTACGATCCCGACTTTTCAAAAAATGTGAAAAAAGGTGATATTCTTGTTGGCGGCTATACTTTCGGCACCGGAAGCTCAAGAGAACAAGCCGCTACCGCTTTGAAATATCGTGGTATTAGTTTGGTTATTGCCGGTTCCTTTAGCCAAACCTATTTACGTAACGCAATTAATAATGGATTTTTGTGTATTTCGATTCCCGAATTGGTTGATGACTTAAAAAATAAATTAGGAACAAACAAACTAACGGTTTACACAAATAAGAAAGCAAAGATTGATTTTAAATCCTCTACCGTTACTTTTGATTCAAAAGAATACAAAATGAATCCACTTGGTGTAGCCGCTCAAGAATTAATTGTTGATGGTGGTTTAGAAAATTGGGTGAAAAAAAATCTTTAAACACAATTTTTATGAACGAGATTGTTTTATAAACAAGATTATTTTATGAACGAGACTAACGGATTTTTAAATGAATGCTAAAATAAAAAAATCAACCGCCGGAAAAAGAGGCCCTAAAGTACGCTCCGATTGTTACTTTGAACTTGAATTAAACAAAGACGGCGGTATAAAAATCGATATTAAAAGTAAAGTTGACTCAATGTATGGCAATACAATTAAAAATGAAATCTTGGAAATGTGCAATTTTTTCGGAATCACAAATGCTAACATTTTATTCGAAGATGCAGGCGCTTTGCCAATGACAATTGCCGCTCGATTTGAATTGGCCGTTAAAAGATTGCTCCCCGATATAAAAAAAGAGTATCTTTTACCTTTCAACAAAAAAAACAAATATTCCACATCGAAAAATAAGATGCGAAGAAGCAGATTATACTTACCCGGCAACGAACCAAAATTTTATCCTAATGCCGGCCTACATAATCCCGATGGTATTATTTTAGATCTGGAAGATTCCGTTTCGCATACCGAAAAAGATGCCGCACAACTTCTGGTCAGAAATGCTTTACGAACTATTGATTTTTACGGTGCCGAGCGAATGGTACGAATTAACCAATTGCCAAAAGGATTAGATGATTTAGAATTTATTGTTCCGCATAATGTGCATGTTATTTTAATACCTAAATGCGAATCTGCCGAACAAATTCAGCAGGTTGAAAAAAAGATTGCAGAAATAAAAAAAGAAAGTCGGGTAAAAAACGAAATCTATTTTATGCCGATAATTGAAAGTGCTTTGGGTATTCTAAAAGCTTTTGAAATAGCTTCAGCATCAAAAAACAATGTTGCGCTGGCAATTGGACTTGAAGACTATACAGCCGATTTGGGAGTGCAAAGAACAAATGAAGGACTTGAAAGCTTATTTGCCAGACAAATGCTTATTAATTCTGCAAAGGCAGCCGGAATACAGGCCATCGACACTGTATTTTCCGACGTTAACGACATGGAAGGACTTCGTTTAAGCGTAATTGAAGCAAAATCACTTGGTTTCGAAGGAAAAGGATGTATTCATCCCAGACAAATACAAATTGTACACAAAGCTTTTGCACCTACGGAAACAGAAATTGAAAAGGCGAAGAAAATTGTTATAGCCTTCGAAGATGCCAAAGCCAAAGGATTAGGCGTGGTTTCTCTTGGCAGTAAAATGATTGATGCTCCTGTAGTTAAAAGAGCTTTACATACTATCGATTTAGCTTTAATGAATAATTTAATTTCGAAAAATTGGAGAAAAGAAATTAATTCCAGTTCATAATTTTGAATTTTATAATTTTTAATCTTGAAATAAATATTGAATTACAATAAGAGTTTAAAATGAAAACAGTAAAAAATGCAGCCGGAAGAATTGTACCGGTAGAAATAAACG
>CAZCBD010000027.1:0-21081 GCA_964496755.1 uncultured Melioribacteraceae bacterium | reverse complement strand
AGCAAGATTAAACTTAATTAAAGATGATGCTGTTCCTTCACTTTTGTGGGTTACAGATTTTCCGCTATTGGAATGGGACGAGGAATCGCAGCGATATTTTGCAATGCATCATCCCTTTACTTCGCCACGAATTGAAGATATTGCACTAATGGAAACCGAACCGGAAAACGTAAGAGCCAGAGCTTATGATTTGGTTTTAAATGGAAATGAAATTGCCGGTGGTAGTATTAGAATATCAGATTCAAAATTACAAGCTCAGATGTTTAAAGCATTAGGAATATCGGAACAAGAAGCCACAGAAAAATTCGGATTTCTAATGAATGCTTTTAAGTATGGTGCTCCTCCACATGGAGGTATTGCCTTCGGTTTAGATAGAATGGTGATGCTTTTTGCCGAAGAAAATTCGATTAGAGATGTAATAGCTTTTCCGAAAACAACAAGCGGTTTGTCATTAATGGATGAAGCGCCTTCAAAAGTAGATGATCAGCAATTAAAAGAACTCCACATTAAATTAAGATAGAAAATTAAGAGGAGGGGAATAGCCCCTCCTCGGAAATAATTGCCTGTAAGATTTACCCTTTCAAAACAATTAAATGAAATATTTCCCATAAACTCTAATACATTAAAAATGGCTTAAATATTGTTTATTTAACGAAAATTAAAGGAAGTATTTAAATGGGACAACAACAACTTTTACTAATTGTACTGGGTGTAATCATTGTCGGAGTAGCAATAGTAGGGGGTTCTTTATATTTTTCAGCCTTTTCAGTTGATGCAAAAAGAAACAATATAATTAATGAATGTGTGAATTTAGCTGCATTAGCACATCAATTTTACAGAAGACCGGCAGAATATGGCGGCGGCGGAAGAACATTTACCGGATGGAAAATTCCAAGAGAACTAAAATCTACAGCAAACGGGACTTATACAATTAAAACAATTGAACCCCAAAAGGTAATTGTTGAAGCAATTGGAACTGAAAAGGTAACCGGTACGGAAGAGCTTAAAGTTACAATAGATATATTGCCCGACACATATCAAGTAACACATAATTAGACGAATTTACAGGTAAAAATTACCTTGACTGCTTGTAAGGCAATGTTTATATTAAATACAATTGAAAGAAATTTTATGGCACATAATTAGTGCAGTATTTTACACGAAAACGCAATTAATCTTTTTAATAACTTTTTTAGGAGAACATCATGGGACAACAACAATTATTACTTATCATATTGGGCGTTATTATAGTTGGTATCGCAGTAGTAGTAGGACTTAATGTATTTCAAGCTAATAGTGTACAAGCAAATAGAGATGCAGTTATTGCGGATTTAAATACATTAGGTTCAATGGCACAACAATATTACAAGAAACCAGCTGAATTAGGTGGTGGTGGAAATGCGTTTACCAACTGGAAAATTCCTGCAAATCTTGCTTCCACAGGAAATGGGACTTATGCAGCAACCGTAACAGCCGCTACTGTTACAATAGTTGGAACAGGAACCGAGCTTGGTGAGGACGGAAAAAATAAAGTTAAAGTTACTATGGTGGTGGATCCGTCAAAAGCAAAACCATTTGCAGTAACAATTAACAATTAAAATTTATTTTGTGAATTTTTAAATTCTATTTACTATATTAAGGCTGACTTCTAAAGTCAGCCTTTTTTTATTTTAAATATCGGATTGAAAATATGGTTGAACTAAGGTTTATTGCTGTAAAGCCAAACGGCCAAACCGTAACAGGTAATTTTACTGCCGAAAGGTATAGTGAGGGAAAAAAGAAAATCCAATTACTAGTACAAAAGCATAATCTCAATCTAAAAAAGATCGAGAAAAAATCTACGTTTATTTACAAATATAGAAAAGGAAATGAGCCTCCCAGAGTAGGAGAGCAAAAGGCTTTTAACAAAGAAGAAGTAATAAAAGGTTTAACCAATTTAGGTTATCAAGTAGTTTCGGTAAACAAAAAGCTACTTGATATACAAGCAAAACCACCCATGCAAGAAATTGTTTCTTTTGTTAAAATTAGTGCAGAGCTAATGGAACAAAAGTTACCTTACAGCGAAATAATGACTTTGTTAACAAATGATTTAGAGAATAAAACTTTAAGAGATACACTTAAACAAATAAATAGTGAATTAAAAAAAGGTGCTGATAGTGAAGCAACATTTTTAAAATATTCATCTGTTTTTGGAAAATTTACCGCCTATATGCTTGGGTTAGCAGCCAAATCGGGTAATATGACTGAAATTTATAAGGCAACCGCAAAATTTCTTGAACGACAAATGCAATTTAGAAAAGATTTAAGAAGTGCTTTAATAACCCCGCTTGTAACGGTTTTTATAATGATGCTTGCTGTTTTATTTTATGTAGGCTATATATTTCCTGAAACAGCAAAAATGTTTCAGAAGTTTGATATTGAATTGCCTCCTATGACTGCAGCCACATTGGATATAAGTGATTTTATTTTAAACTATCCTTTGTTAATTTTATTAGTTTTTACTGCACCGCTAATTATTCTTTGGCGATATAGCAAAACAAAAAAAGGGAAATTGGCTCTTCACAAATTTTTATTTAAAATACCGGTGATTGGGAACCTGATTCATAAAACGGCAATCGAAGTTTTTTGCCGTGTGTTTTATACTCTCTATACGGGCTCGGCCGAAAGTATTGAACCGATTAGAATAGCAGCAGAAGCAACCGGAAATTCATATTTCGAGAAGCAAATAAAAACAATTGCCATCCCGATGATGATTAATCGAGGTATTGGTCTAACAGAGGCTTTTCAAGCTTCAGGGGTTTTCACCGATACTGCTATTTCAAGATTTCACTCGGCCGAAGAAACTGGAACAGTACCGAATACTGCAAAACAATTGGCAAATTATTATGAAAGTGAAACCGTATTCAGATTGAAAAATTTTATCGAACTGGTTCAAGTTATGATTGCCATGTTTATATTGATTGTAATGGTTGGTTTAACATTAGTTTCTGCTGAAACGGCGACAATTAGTCCTAAAAATCCATTATTAAACTTTATCTTAAATTTATTTGGAATTTAATATGCAAGAATCAAAATTAGAAATGATTGACAAAATTGGATATTTACTTCTTAAAAAAGGAATAATTGATACGAAAATTTTAGAATCGGCTCTTGTTGTAAAAGATAAAGAAAAAGATACCCAGAAGCGAAATCTAGCTCAGATTCTTGTTCAAGACTTTAACTTTGACCATGATACAATTTTTCGAGAAGTGGCTTTGTTATATGCATTTCGTGAACTGAATATTAAAGTTGATGAATTATCCGAAGAAAGAATAAACGAAATTAAAAACCTGATTTCCTCTAAAGGAGATGAAATTAAAAAGATGATTCTTGACCATAGGGTTATTCCTTACAGATATGATGATAAAGTTAAAGATAAATTAATTTTAGCCGCGGTTGATCCTACAAACAGAAATATTACAAAAATTGCTTATTCCTTGAACGCAAAAAAATTTGAAATAAATTATTTAAGAAAAAAAGATTATGAAAAATTAATTCAACTTCTTGCTCCACAAGAAAACGAGTTTTTGCAAGTTCTAAAAGATTATGACGAAGAAATTACCCTCGATGCAGAAGATGAAAATGTAAGCGAAGAAGAATTAGATGCTGAAATTAATAAGAGTGCTTTAATAAACTTAGTTGAAGGAGCCTTGGTTGAAGCTGTTAGAAAAGGAGTGAGTGATATTCACATTATTCCCAGGGACCGGAGAACAACCGATTTTCATTTTAGAATCGATGGTAAATTAAGACTTTGGTACTCACAAGAAAATACAATGCCCGAAGCGGTTATGGCTGTTGTCAAGGATCGATCTCGCGGAATGGATAGATTTGAAAGAGAAAAAGCACAAGATGGGTTTATCCAACGTGAAATAGATGGTACTATAATTCGATTTCGTGTATCTGTTTTACCTATGGTTGGTACGGAGTTGCGTAATAAATTCGAAAGTATTGTAATTCGTATTCTTGACGATAGAAAGGTTATTAAAGATTTAGATAAATTGGGGTTAGCCGGTTATGCCCGCAAGGTTTTTACCAAAGCAATTAGTCAGCCCCAAGGAATGGTAATTTTAACCGGGCCAACCGGAAGTGGTAAAAGTACAACTCTTGTTGCAGCCTTATTTCAAGTTATAACTCCCGAAAAAAATACATTAACTATAGAAGATCCGGTTGAATATGTAATTGAAGGTGCCCGGCAGCTTAAGATCGGACCTAAAATGAATTTTGAACAAGCCATACGAGCCATATTAAGGCATGACCCCGATATTGTACTTGTAGGCGAAATGCGCGATAAAATTACTGCCGAAACAGCAATTAAACTAGCTAACACAGGCCACTTAACATTTTCCACTCTTCATACAAATGATGCTCCAAGTGCGGTTGCACGTCTTTATAAAATGGGTATTGAGCCTTTCTTAATCGCTTATGCCATAAATGTAATTGTAGCACAACGATTAATTAGAAGATTGTGTAATAATTGCAAAAAGGAAATGAAAGATTATGATCCCAAATTATTTGAAAGGGCTGATTTAGATATTGATGATTGGAAAGATGTTACTATTTATGAACCGGTTGGTTGTGAAAAATGTAATCATACCGGATACAAAGGCCGACTTGCTATACACGAGGCACTTTATTTTACACAAGAAATAAGACAAATTATTGTTAGATCCGGTGATGAAGTTGATGAAAGCTCTATCAGAGAACAGGCAAAAAAAGACGGAACATTAAATTTGCGGGATTCCGGTTTTGAAAAAGTCAGAATGGGTTTAACCTCTATTCAAGAAGTTTTGGCCGGAACTTCAGATTAATTTGAAAATCGGATTAACTTTAAAATTTAATTAAAATACTCGATTATAAAATACTTTGCTTAAAAATATTAATTAATAATAATTTAACATAAAATAGTTTAAGCTAATGGTTTTTTTTGATTCGGAAGTCTTATTTTGAAACAGTAAGATAATTATACATTCCAAATTAATGCAAAAATCAAAAACTTTAATTGGCATATAAATTGCGACAGTAAGCATTGGAAATAAAAGAGAGAAATATTTGAAAGAAGCTAAATCAATATTAACAAGTTTTGCAAACCAAATTCCTGAAACTGCAATCGGGCCCGAACGCATGGCCTTTATTGCCAGAAACATTCCGAAACTTACCGAACAGCATAAATTAGCACTTCATAAAATGGTGAATCATATTTTAAGTGTTATGTTAGATCGTAATGCTTCGGACATTGAAATCGGCGGTCCGGGTTCTGATAATCATATATGGTTTAGAACTTTTGGTAAAAAAGAAAGAGTTATAGATTTACCGAATTTAACAGTTGATGAAGCAGGAGTCTTAATTTTTAGTTTGTTAAATGAAAATCAAACAAAATTATTACTTAAAAACCGCAATTTGGATTTTAGCTATTCAATTAAATACGAAAAAGAAAGTAGAGATGTACGCTTTCGCTCTGATGTGTATTTTGATTTGGATTCAGTTACCCTAAATATGCGTGCTATTTCAGCAGATGTTAGGCCAATTGAAAGTCTTGAATTTCATCCCACTGCTGTAAAAGCAATGAGTCATAATTACATTAAATTCGGTTTGTCTTTAATTACAGGTATTACCGGTTCAGGAAAATCTTCCACACTCGATTCGATTATTGATTATCATAATAAATTTGACCCCTGCCATATTGTAATTATAGCTGCCCCGGTTGAATTTGTTCACAAATCAAATGTTTCAATAATAAAGCACAGAGAAGTAGGGCGCGATGTTCATTCGTTCAAAGAAGGTGTTATTCAAGCTTTGCGTCAGGATCCGGATATAATTATGATTGGTGAAATGAGAGATCCGGAAACTATTTTAGCTGCACTTGAGGTTACAGATACCGGACACAAAGTATTTTCTACCTTACATACATCGTCTGCGGTTGAATCGATTGACCGTATTATTGCCGAAGTAAACCCTATTGAGCAGGATCGTGTTCGAAATCGTTTGGCCGATGTATTGGTTTCAGTAGTTTCGCAAAAACTAATACCAAGTTTGGATGGCAAGCGTATTTTAGCTAAAGAAGTTTTAGTTGTTACTCCGAGTGTTAAAGCTGCAATCAAAAATAATAACACAAGTGAAATTTACATGATGATTAATCAAGGTTCTGCCCAAGGTATGGTTACCATGGAACAAGATTTAATCAGATTATTTCAGCAACGGAAGATTTCAAGAGATAATGCAATTGCATATGCAAATAATAAAACAAGAATAATGCAATTGCTAAAAGGTGCATAAATTAACAAGAAAGAAGTGAGTTTCAAAAGAGCAAGTACAAAAAAGATAAGTAAAAGTCAAAAGGATAAAAATGAAACAGGTTGTTTGCACATATTGTGAAGGCGATGAAACTAAAGTTGCGATTGTTGCTAAAGATCAAAACACTTTAAAAGTAATTCGTACTTTTTCGATTCAAATGCAACCTGAATCACCCGAAGGTTCAATAAGTGATGCATTAGATTTTTCGACGGATAATTTCGAGGGTGATTTTGCAATTGAAGAAGATTCTTCTACTACTAATTCAATGGATGATGAATTAAGCCAAATGGCTTCGGAACTTTACGAGATTAATTTGACAAAATCCGAGTTTATTCCCGTTGTTAGCGAACCGATTATTGATAGTCATATTTTTGAAGGGACATTCGACCCGAAAAATAAAAAATTTAATTCGGTTCTTGCAAACGATATAATGGAAAAAAAAGGTGTTTCTGTTGCTCCGGATCAACTTGACTTTTACGAATTGAGTAACGGGAATTTATTAACCTCATTTATTGATGGAAATGTGCCTTGTGTTGAAAATATTAATTCTCTTGCCAAGTTAAATAAACGAAAATATTATAAAATATCAGGCATTAAACATGCTGAGATTTCTTTGCAATATCTAATTGCAAAGTCGAATAAATTTTTTAAAGAAGACTTTACACTTGTAATATATACAGGTAAAGAGTACAGTAAATTAATTTTCTTAGAAGGAAAGAAATTAAAACATATTGGTACTACGCTAGATATAGGTACTCAAAATCTGCATACTTACGATGTTTATTTTTCTAAAATTCTTTTGGAAATGGAAAACGGCGGAATTCCACGACTAGATAATGTAGTTCTTTGCGGTGAAGATAATTCGGAAAATCTGATTTTATCATTTTACGGTACCTTTCCTGAAGCTAACGTAGTTGAACTAAAATTTAACGAATTTGATTTTACAGCCTTGGAAGAAGAGGCTCAGAAAAATATATCCGCTTATTCAATTCCTTTAGCAGCCGCTTTAGAATACTTTGATGAACAAGATAAGCTGCATAAAGGGATTAATATTTTACCCAAATACATTAAAGAAAACCAAAAGTTTTTGCAATTCGGTTGGCATAGTTATGCGATTTTGCCCATTCTGTTTTTTGTAACTTATTTCTTTACTGTTTCAATTTTGCAAGATTATCAAAAAATAAAAAAGCTTGAAAATGATATTAAACGTTTAACGGAATTACAAATAAGTAATCAGACTATTTTAGATGAAATGAATATTTATTCCACAAAAATTTCGGGTTTTGGCAAAACCAAGGCAATATTAGATTCTGCAATTATTGGAACCGAAATCTGGAGTAAAACTCTAGACAGGGTTTCAAACTTTGTTGAACGAAGAAGAAATTTTTGGGTTTCGAAAATTGAAACCAAAGACGATGGAAAAGTTCAAATGAAAGGTTATTCGTTATCAAGAAAAGCGCTTACCGAGTTTGCCAATTATAACAATTCGTCAATACTTCAGAATATTTTGTATGAACCTTTGCGTGAAAGAAATGCTTTTGCCTATTTACTTAATTTTGACTTGTTTAATCAAACGGAAAATACCGGATGGATCGAAAATTAAAAAATACATTGATATTGTTGCTTGCCATGATTTTAATCGGTGGAGCCGGAGCAGTTTATAAATATGTGGTTCTCAAGAAAAAGCTTGTGGCAAAGCAGAAACAAGTAGATAACTTATCTATTAATTCCTATGACACCGAAGAATTAAAAGCTAAGCTAAGTGAATTGAAAAAAAATGCGGCAGAATTGGATTCAGTATTAGCAATGCAAAAATACAACATTCCTTCTAAAATTAATCAGGCTGATTTTTATGATTTTGTAAATAAGATTAGTTTTTCATTTGCTCCGCTTTCTTACGTAAATATTGAATTTAGGTCTGCTGTCAGCAAAAAAAGTTTTAATTACTTCGAGTATAAAGTTTCCGGTATTGCCTATTTTAATGACCTTTACAAATTAATTTATGCAATTGAACAAAGTAAGCAACTTAAAAAAATTGCTTCGGCTAAAATGATTAATTTAGTTAAAGTTGATGATGATGGAATTGCTCATTACCTTGTTAATTTTGAACTTATGACTCAGGTTTATTTTGCAAACACCGATAGGTTTACTACTAAAAATATCAAAGAAAATAGACTGAAACCAAATCCGCTCTATGATATTTTTTATCCTCTTATTAGAAAAGAAATCCCTCCGAACATTAACAATTTGCTTGATGTTCAGTCGGCTCAGTTATTAGCATTAGTTCCCGATGGTGCGTTTTTAGCCGATGGTAGTGGAAATACTTTCTTGCTTTGGGAAGGTGATGAGGTTTACCTTGGTTATTTAACCGAAATAGATTACGACACAAACAAAGTTACCTTTATCTTAAATAAAGGTGGAATTATTGAAAAAGTTGTTTTGGAACTACAAAAAGAGAATACAAAAGAAAAGAGTAAATAAGAAGAGTATATAAAATGAAAAGAAAACTATTATTATCATTGGTATTATTAAGTTTTATGAGCCTTTATGCTCAAAAAACACTATTGGAAAAAACTATAACTCGTACTTTTAGTGCTGAAGAACTTGTTACATTATCCGAATCAATACCGATAAACTTGGCTGTTGATATGATTAGTAAAATCAGTGAAAAGCACCGTGGCAAAAAAGTTGCAATGAGTTTTGAAACAACAGAACCTATTGGAATAAGAATAAATAACATGTATTGGTACAAAGCACTTCAAATTATTGTGCGCTACAATAATTATCAACTAATTGAAAAGCCCGAAGTTTTTGTAATCCAAAAGTATGTGCCGAAAGGTTCGGAACACAAAGCGGGAGAATACGCTTCGGTAGATTCTCGTGAAGTAAAAATTTCGGCTGTTTTTTTTGAGGCTAACATTACTGAAATGAAAGAACGCGGAATAAATTGGGAATGGCTTTTTACCGGTACTGGCGTAAAAGCAGGAAGTGAAATTAATACTTTTGGCGAACTTGACAAAAAACAACAAAAGAATCAAAATCAACAAATCCAAAAGGTGCCTGATTGGAAAGTAACCACAGAAACGAATTTTTCAATCGGGAACTTTACCGGAAAGGCTATTGCCGCATTTAAATTTTTTGAAAATGAGAATTTAGGTGATGTAATTGCAAAACCGAGCATTACCGTTAGAGATAGAACAGAAGGAAAAATTCAAATAGGGTCAGATATTTCGATAAAACAAAAGGACTTTTCGGGTAATATTGTTGAATCCTTTGTCCCAACGGGAACTATTATCGAAGTAACACCCTTCATTTATAACGAAGATGGAATTGATTATGTCTTATTAAAAATAAAAGCACAAAGAAGTTCGGCAATAGTTGGACAGATTACTACCGAAATTAAAAAAACAAGTGCGGAATCCGAAGTTCTGATGCTCAATAACGAGGAAACAATTATTGGTGGTTTATTTATAAATGAAGAAACACACTCAAGGAGAGGTATTCCTATACTTAGAGATTTACCCTGGTGGTTTTTTGGAATTAGATATTTAACAGGTTACGAATATACTCAAGTGATAAAAAAGGAAATTATAATTTTAATAAAAGTAGAAATTGTTCCGACTTTAAAAGAAAGAATAAAAATGAAAAAAGCTGAAAATCAAATTCAGAATAAATTCAAAAAGGATACAGAGTCTTTGAAAAATTACAAAATACATTCATTTAACAAGGAGCTATAAAGTGGAATATATTTTAATTGTCGATGATGACGAGAATTTATGCTCCGTTTTATCGGAAGAATTAACGGAAATTGGTTACTTTACACATTATGTTACTGATGCCGAATCTGCCGTAAGGTATATTGAGGAGGGTAATCAAGTGGATTTAATTTTGCTTGATTTAAAAATGCCTGTTAACGATGGCTTTTATGTTTTACGAAAATTAAAAGAGAAAGAGATATATAAAAAAGTAATTGTTTTAACTGCTTATGCGGATGTTAAAAGCGCAATCGATTCCGCACGATTAGGAGCTACCGATTTTATCAGCAAACCTTATGATTTGGACGAATTAATTATAACTATCAGAAAAGTTTTACAAAAAGATATAAAATGAAACTCAGTGCGAAACTACTGCTAATCACCTTCTTAATCATTGTAGTAGTTTCTGTAAGCTACTCGATTATTTACTTTTCCCTAACAGACAGAATACTTAAGTCGCAGCAGATAAATGCCTCAAAGATATCTCTTGGAGGTATTCTTTTTTCTGCTCAAACTCTCTCGGAGGAATTAACCGATGATTTTAATTCGCTTATCAAAAACAATAACAAAGAAAAGTTTTATGAAACCAGTTTAGACTTTTTGTTTTTGTCCGATAAAAATAGAATTTTAAAACATAAAAGTTATTTCAAATCCGAGTTTAAATTTTTAGGAAAAATTAATAGTACCGAAGATTTTGAAAATAATCAAAATTCTGTTTTATATAAAACCGGAAAGATTAATAATCGAACATACTACTATGGTGTAGTGTTAAATAAGAATACCGCCCAAAAGTTTATGGCCAATTTACAGGGAGCAAGTGATATAAATATAGTTTTACTAAAAAATAACTTACCCCTTTTATTTTCAAACGAAGATTTGTCAAACCAGCTCTACAATGAAATTGTGAGCACAGCGAAAACTTTGCGTAGTGATGAGGTGGAAATTTTTTCGAAAGAATCTGATGAATATTTTTATGCCGGAATCTATAAAGAATTATCAGGTTTGTTTAATAATAAGAATCTCGGAATAGTTATTTTTTCTGCATCATCTGAAATTGTTCAATTCAAAGCAACCATGCGGTGGATTATAATGATAATGGTAATTGCTATTATATTTCTTACCGTTATTATCGTTTTAATTTCAACCACCAAGTTACGTAAACAAATAAGTCAGCTTAATTATGCTGCAGAGTTGGTTGGTAAAGGTGACTTTAATTATAAGATTAAAGTGTTAACAACCGATGAAATCGGACGATTGGGATACACTTTTAATCACATGATTGATGAATTAAAGGGGAAAAGTGATTTTGAAAAAAATATCATGAGTTTTGTTTCATTTATGAATACTAATCCCACCTCAAAACAAATTGCCGAAAAAGCGTTGAAAAAAATTATTAAACAAACGGCTATTTGTTCAGGTGCAATTTATTTAATAAATGAAAATTCCGAAATAGAATTAATTGCAAAGACTGATTTTACAATTGATGATATTGATGGGAAGTATGATAAATTATTTTTCAAAAATCTAATTGAAACAAAAGAAAAGAAAGAATATTGTTTTACGGAAAATTTCCCGGTAATTAAAACAGGCGTAACGGAAATAAAAATTGGTTATTTGCTTTTTATACCCATTTTTTATGACAATAATATAATAGGTGTAATGGAATTAGCTGCCGGAAGTAAATCCGATATCTATAATTATAAGTTTATTGAAGCTATTCAAGAACAATTATCGGTCGGACTTACAAATTCAAGGGCCTTTGAACAGTTGGAAATATTAGTTCAAAGATTAAAAAAATTAAATGATGACTACAGAATACAAAATGAAAACATAAGTAAAAAAAATGAAGAATTGATTGCATTACATACTGAGTTAAAAACAAAAGCCGAAGAACTTGGAAAAGAAAAAGAGCGTGCGGAAAATCTAGCTCAAGCTAAATCTCACTTTTTGGCTAGTATGTCTCATGAATTAAGAACACCGCTGAATTCAATTCTGGGTTTAACCGAACTTACAATTAAAAATAAATCAACCACACAATCAACTAAAGAAAAGTTAAATATTGTTTTAAGGAACGGTAAACGATTATTAATATTGATCAACAATATTTTAGAATATTCCAAATTAGATTCGGAAAAAGTTAAAGTTAAAACAAAGGAGTTTTCCCTCAATAATCTGATTGAAGAAGTAGAGTCCTATATTTATCCGCTGGTTTTGGAAAAGCAATTGAAATTTAAAATTCTTTGGTCGCATAAAAGCTCTGTTATTCTCAATACTTCGGATGAGATGCTTGAACAACTTTTGCTGAATATTTTAGGCAATGCAGTAAAATTTACAAATAGAGGAGAAATAAAATTAGAAATTAATATCTCGGATAAAGATCTTGAATTTATAATTTCCGATACAGGTATCGGAATTTCGGAAAAAGATCAAAAAATAATTTTTAATGAATTTAAACAAATTAATGAGGGTGCTAATGGCGGTGCCGGATTAGGTTTGGCTATTTGTAAAAAATATTTGGATTTACTTGGGGGAAGCATTACCGTTGAAAGCAAAGTTGGAGTCGGGAGTAAATTTATTATTAATTTCCCAAATATTATTGTTTCACTTGCTAAGTTGTTAGAACAACCAACAATTTCTAATAATTCGGATTTAGCCTTAATTTATTCAAATAACGAAAATTTTATTAATTTAAAGTTAAATTATTTAAAGTCAAAAGGAATTAAATCAATAATAATTAGAAGTGAAGAACTTTTACAAAAGCTATTATATCATAATCCTTTTGTAATAATTTTTGATTTTTCAATGCCGAATGTTTTTGAAATTATTTTACAAATAAAATCAAATAATAATACTTTGGAAATTCCTACAATTGTTTTTAACAGTGATTTCGAAATACATAAGGCTTATGCGCTTTTCCCAACTCAATATTTACCGATTCCAAATTCTTTTGATGAGCTGCAAGAAAAATTATCTCATTTTGATTTGCATTCAAAAACGATTTGTATAATCTCAGAAAGGCTGAACAGAGATTTATTTAATAACAACCTCAATAAGTTTAACGTTGACTATTTAAAGGTTGAAGAATTTTTTAAAATTAAAAACCCTAATTATGAAATAATATTAATTGATTTATTTGGTTCGGAAATTGACGGATTAAAAATTGTATCTAAAATTCGTAAAAATAGAATTGCGGAAAATAAAAATATTATTTTAATGTTTGACGAATTTATGTTGAATGAATATAAAAATGAAATTTTTGAAAGTTTTGATTTATTAAAGAAAACAGCCGGCTACTCTCCTATCGATACTTTAAATGTTTTACGAAAGCAACTAAGTTTTGAATTAAATGATAATATTTCGAACTTAATGTTTGAATCCGACGAGCCTACTGAGAGAAATGGAGATATGTCTGAAAAAGTGGTTTTAATTGTGGACGATGACAAAGATACATTATATACGGTAGGTGAAATTGTTAAGGAAATAGGTTGTGATGTTTTATATGCTTCAAATGGTAAAGAGTGTTTAAAAGTACTAAAGACGACAAATAAAATTGATTTGGTTTTATTGGATATTATGATGCCGGTTATGGATGGATTTGAAACAATTAAAAACATTAGAAAAAGCAAAGAATTGGAACAGCTTACTGTTATTGCCCTTACTGCGTATGCTATGTTAGATAATAAAGAAATAATTGAGAAAAACGGATTTACTGATATTATTACTAAACCGATTATTGCGACAAATATTTTACAACGTGTAGAAGAATATCTTGGAGGCAGAAAATAATGAAAAAAATTCTTGTTGTGGATGACCAGCCGGATAATGTATTTATTTTAAGAGATAGATTAGAACATTATGGCTTTGATGTGATTTCTGCCTATGATGGCCCCACCGCAATTGAAAAGGCTATTACGGAAATGCCCGATCTGATATTGCTTGATGTTATGATGCCCGGAATGTCAGGATTCGAAGTTTGCAGAGAAATTACTCGGAATGAAAAAACTCGATTAATACCTGTAATTCTAGTTACGGCTCTTACTGGCGTGGAGGATTTAAAAGATGGTTTAAACGCTGGTGCTTTTGATTATATCAAAAAACCATTTAACAGAGTAGAACTAATTGCTAGAATTAATTCGGCATTGCGCTTTAGTGAATCGAATAAAATGTTATTGGAAATTGAAAAGGTTAAAATTTTTGCTGCTACAATTGTGACTGCAAATCATGAAATAAAGCAACCCCTTACTTTAATCAATCTTTCAACAGCTGCTTTAAGACGAGAATTGAGTAAAGAAAAAATTTCAAAAGATGCAATTCTGAAACGTGTTAATTTTATTGAGGGTGCAACCAAAGAAATTATCTCTGTTCTCGAAAAGTTAACTTCAATTAAAAAGCCTAAGGTAACTGATTATGTGAATAATATGATGATGATTGATTTAGATGGAAGTGTAAAAGCAGAGTCTGCTAATAAAGATGAAGATGAGTAAAATTAAGATGAGTAAAAATTAAGATAATTTATTGTCCGATTAATTTTGTTATTTCAAAAATAATTTGATTAAAATTATATGGTTTATTTAATATTGAATTAATTCCCAATTTTAATAATTGTTCTTGATTTTCATTGTCAACTGACGAGCCTGATGCCAATATTATAGGAGTTTTGATATTTCTTTTTCTAATTTCACTAATACACTCAATTCCATTCATTACCGGCATTTTTTTATCAATAATTAATAATGAAATATTTGTCTGTTCAATCTTTTCCAATACCTCTTTTCCATTGTTTGCTTGTATAGAATTAAATCCGGCAGATTCCAAAAGTTCAGAAAGTAAATCTCTAATTATTTTATCATCATCAGCAATCAATATAGTTTTAGTTTCAGTATTTTGAGGTTGAATAAGTCGCTCATCTATACAGGGTAATAAAATTGTAAATATGGTTCCTAAGGTTTGGTTGCTTTTCACTGATATAAATCCACCATGTTCAGTAATAATTTTCTTAACATTGTGCAATCCCATACCGGAGGCAAGTTTTTTCTTTTTAGTCGAAAAATTTTCGTAAAAAATTTTATCGATTATCTCTTCAGGAATTATTTTGCCATTATTAAAGATTTTAATTTGTATATAATCAGTGTTATTGCTTGTTTTATTATTAGTCAGGCTGGTTTTATCAACACTAAATTTTATAATGCCATCGTTATTAATTGCTTCTTTTGCATTAATTGCAATGTTTAATAACGAGCGGTAAATATCGGTTTTGTTTACTTTTACTTTAGGAAGGTTGCTTTCAATTTCAAAAACTATTTTTATGTTTTTAGGAAAGGTTTGTTGCAAAGCATTTTTTAATTCATATAATAATCTGCTAATATTTACAATCTTTTTATTGTTTACAGGATTTTTTTTCGGGATTATCATTTCTATCATTTCGGAAGCTTTTTCGGTGCTTTGTTCAATATTTTCTAATAAATATAATAGTTCAGGGTTTGAAGCTTCTAATTTTTTTCTCAACAATTCGGCACTGTTAATAATAGTATAGAGAATATTATTAAAATCATGCACAACCGCTTTTATTTCGGAAATAAATATTGTTGATTTATTTTGGAATACTAATTTAAAATTAGAAAAATTTATTGTATGAAGATTTAAACCTGAAATAATACTGTTTTCAGTGTTATAGTTATTATTTATTTCAAGGTTAAATAAATTACTGAAAAGTTCATTTTGCCAAATGATTTTATCATCGCTGTTAACTATTGCAATTGGTTGTTCCCAATTTTCCAAAAAATCTTGAAAAATGTCAGATTTAATAAATTCTAATATGTCTGGAGGAAGACTCATTTAGTTAGTAATCTATTTGGTAATATTATATTTTTTTATTTTCGAGTAAAGAGTTTTTTGACTAATTCCCAAGGCTCTTGAGGTATTTTCTCTATTCCAGTTATATTTATCCAAGGCAGTTCGTATTAGTTTTTCTTCAATTATATCCATTGTTAAGATATTGCCATCTGCATCAAAAAAACATTCATCTTGTTCGGTATAGTTTTTAGGTAAATTTAAATCTTCTGCGGAAATAATATCGTCTTCCGAAAAAATAACGGCTCTTTCAATTATATGATGCAATTCTCTAACATTGCCGGGGAATGAATATTTAAGCAAGATTTTTTTTGCTGTTTCCGATAAAACCTTTTTCTTTTTATTTGTTTTTCTGCTCAAGAAAAAATCTGCAATTAAAAGAATATCCGCGCCTCTTTTGCGCAAGGGAGGTAAAGTTAAAGTAATAACATTCAATCTAAATAATAGATCGCGCCTAAAGCGTTTTCTTTCTGTTTCTTCAAACAAATTTTTATTTGTAGCGGCAATAATTCGCACATTAGAGGTTAAAGTTGAAAGTCCTCCAATTCTTCTATATTCACCATTTTCTAAAAAGCGAAGTAACTTTGGTTGTAGCGATAGGCTCAGTTCGGAAATTTCATCCAAAAAAAGTGTACCTCCATTTGCTATTTCAACCAGGCCGGGCTTCGAGTTTTTAGCATCCGTAAAAGCACCTTTTTCATATCCAAACAACTCGCTTTCAATTAACTGATCCGGAAGCGAAGAGCAATTAATTGCAACGAAGGGTTTAAAACGCCTTGGCGAATTTTTGTGTATGAATTCCGAAAATAACTCTTTCCCTGTACCCGTTTCTCCTTCAAGCAAAATGTTAGCATCACTTGCAGCAGCTTTTTCAGTCATTCGAAAAAGCTTTTGTATTTCTTCACTTTTGCCGATTATTCTTTCAGATTTTTGTTCTTTGTGGAAAGTTGACTGTGCAATTTCCATACGCAAAACTTCATTTTCTTCTTTAATTGCCCTATCAATCGATTTTAATAATTGATCAAATTCATAAGGTTTTGTTATAAAATCAAAAGCACCCATTTGAATACACTGAATAGCTGTACGAATTTCAGTTTTTGCCGTTAAAACAATTACTTCTGTTTCAGGAAATTCAGCTTTAATTTTTTGTAGAATTTCTTCGCCGGTTATTTCTTTCATCTCTAAATCAAGTAAAACCAGATCATATTTATTTTCTTTTAGCTTAATGAAAGAACCGTTGCCGTTATACGAAATATCTACTATGAATCCTTCATTTATTAATTCTTCCTTTAATAAATAGCAAAGGGTTTCATCATCGTCAATTATTAATATTCTTTGGTTTCTTAGCATATACTTGTTTTTTTTTCAGCTTAATATAAAAAAAAAGAATTGATATTACTATTTAAGAAAATTTTACTGCTTATTGTAAACAACTTTTTATCTTTATATATTATCGTATCAACAAATTGAAGGGTTATATGTTTAAAGTATTAGTTGTTGATGACGACAGAGATGCAGCTGAGTTTTTAAAAAGATTATTGGAAAAAAAATTTTCCTGTACTGTTTTTTTAGCCTTCAACGGATTAGAGGGTTTGGAGAAGGCCAAGGAAATTGTGCCGGAAATAGTTTTTCTAGACATCACTATGCCGGGTATGAACGGAATTGAAGTGCTTAAATCATTTAAGAATGATAAAGAACTGAATCCTATTCCCACTATTATGCTCACGGCAATTAGTGAAAAGAAAGTTTTTATTACTGCAATGAAAATAGGTGCTGTTGATTATATTTTAAAACCGTTGGTTTATTTACCGGCCTACGAAAGAATAAAAGAAATTTTTTCGAACATAAAATATAATGAAGCAAAAAAGAAGCGAATCCAAAGATTGGAAGAACCGCACATAAAATCAAAAACATTAATGCTTCTTGTTGAAGAAGACAAGTCTTTTGTTAAGCATTTTGTTGGGAAAATGGATGACGGTTATGAAGTGGAAGTTGTTGATTTTGGTACTGCTGCAATTAAATCATACAAAGATAAAATGCATCGTGTTGTTTGTATTGGTGAATCTTTGCCTGATATGAATCCCCTTTTCTTAGCAAAGCAAATAAAGAAAATGGCAGGTTTACGTGATGTAAAGATTTATGCCTTAAAAGAAATACAATCTTTAACCTCAGAGGAATCTGAATTCTTTGATTTAGTTATTTCGAAAAAAATTACGGATAGATTATGAAGCGGGTTTTAATTATTGATGATGATCGCAATATGAATGAATTTGTTTCCCGTGTTCTTCAGTCGAAATTGCATTGCAGAGTTTCCAGCGCCTATAATGGAATTGATGCTTTTTCTTTTTTATTTAATGAGAAGTTTGATTTTATAATTTTAGATATTTCTATGCCTTTAATAAGTGGTGTTGAGGTACTTGAAATTATTAAAGGAGATGATTTTCTTAAAAATATTCCGGTTGTTATGATGACTGCAAACAGAGAAAGGGAAATGATTTCCAAAATTATTAGTTTGGGGATAATTGATTATATGCCAAAACCCCTCACGCTAGATTTTACTGTAAAAAAGATTTCTGAAGTAATTAAAAAATTAGATAATACTGATGCAAGCGAACCAAACGTTTCAGAACTTGCATTCTCTAATAAAATTCTTATTGCGGATAAATCCCAAAACTTACTTTCTAAGATAAAACCTAATTTTTCTGCGGATGAGGTTTTATTAGCGGAATCAGGATTAGATGCGCTTAAACTATATATTAAATTCAGGCCGTTGAAGGTGTATTTGGGACTAGGGCTACCTATTATCAATGAAACCATCATGATTAAAGCCATTCGTAGTTTTGATATTAATAAAAACACTTCTCTTATAGTATGCAAGGAAAATGAAAATTTGACTGCAGAAGAAAAGAACAAAGTTAACGACGTAGTTGCTTTCAGTAGAAATCTTGATGAATTAGCGAAAAAAATCACTGAAAAATTAAAAAAATCTTGACATTATTTTAAAATACCCTTAATTTTACAGTCTAAGTTTTTGGGCGCGTAGCTCAGTGGTAGAGCATCTGCCTTTTAAGCAGAGGGTCGATGGTTCGAGCCCATCCGCGCTCACAGAAAAGCCGATCAGTAATGATCGGCTTTTTTAGTATGTGAGATGATGTTAGAAATGAAAAAAAAGTATTTTGTGTATATAATTGTAAACCTACAAAAACCAAAGTCTGAACCCCGAGCAGAATCTCATTGTAGAGAGTTTAGGGCTTTTAACTTTACTTTTCTCTTTTTCGGGTTTTGCATTAAAAGGCAGAAAAATTAACTTCAATTAAATTCCAAGCTTAAAATATTCAACATCAAAAAAATAAATCTCAAAAAAAATTGCATTACCACTTGACATTTGTTGCCTTTTTTTTAAACTAAATTGTCATTTTTATGGCTTTAATCTGACAATAAATAGGCAAAGGAAATTGGACTTAGGAAAATTCAGGAATTAAAAATTAAATAAAAAAGCGCTTATAAAAAACCGTTAAAATGAAAAAGTAAATTCTCCGGAGATTTTTTTTAAAACTAATTTAAAGGAATAATACTATGAGAGAATTATTAAAGAAAATAGTAGTAAGTTTATCATTACTTGCATTAGTGAGTGTGAATATTATCGTTTTTTCGAATAAAGCCAGGGCCGATAGGTGGGGATGCCATGCATATGATGCTGAAATTTATTATGATAAACCTACTGGCAGGTGTGCAGTTCTTGTGCATTACAATTGCGACGATGGTACTCAAGAAACAAGAATGGTTGCAGAGTGCTAAAATAATTAAAGCCTTGCTTTGCAGGGCTTATCTTTAATAGAGGTGTTTAATGAAATATAAATCTTTAATCGTCCTAGTTTTCTTTATTCTAAATTGTTCAAATAAAAATTCTTCTTATCTTATACAAGATGTAGAAAAGGCTCATGTAAGGAAAGTTGATAGCTATAAATTTACTGGTATTAATTCAGTTGATTTTGATTCGGATGATAACATTTATCTTTTGGATGCCATAAATTATAGACTATTTAAGTTTGATAGTACATGGAATTTAATAAGACAGTTTATTCGTAAAGGCGGTGCGCCGGGTGATTTTAATTTCTATCCTAAAGATGTAAAAGTAGCGTTTGACAAAATATATGTTTTAGGGGATTACTTGTTAAATGTCTATGATCTTAACGGAAAATTCATTGCATCAAATAAAAAAGTGATTAGTTCAGGTTCAAATTTGGCTGTTAATTTAAAGGATAGTTTAATTTATGTCGGTTGCCCAATTTCAAGTAAAACTAATGGAAAAAATATTTTATTATATCAGTCTTTTTTTTCAAACGGAAAGTTAAAAAAAAATGTATATCTTGATTCAAAGATCTTCAATTCTCTTAAAGGGTTTCATGAGAAAACATTTATTTCATACATAGATGATAGAATAGTTTTGAATTTTAATCAGACAAATTATTTTTTGATTTTTAATCAAAATGATTCACTTGTCGGTAAAATAAAATTACCTTTTGAAATAAAACAAACAAACAAACAAAATAGTTATTATTCATTTTCTTCAGGTCCCCTTATAAAACTCACAGAAAATCTATATATGCTAAGGAGGCCAGCAACACCCTTATGGAAATCTTTTATACAATTATTTGATAAAAATTTAAAGTATGTTAAAAATTACAAATACAGTAAAAATGATAAATTTATTAATAGTCAAATAGATGGAAAGGTGCATAAAGGTAAACTGTATTTTTGGGAAGATCTACTTTATAGTGATAAAATCTATTGTGAGAAATTGAACTATGAAGAAATTTTGGAAACTAAATGAAAAAAAGAGTCGTAATAATAATATTGGTGGTATTGAATATAGCTTTGCTATACCGAATAAATTTGTTTATAGAAAAAGGAGCAAATAGTACGGGTATAAATTATTTAAACTCAAATGAAAAGTTTAAAATAGAAATTGTAAAGTCAAAGAAAAGAATGCCAGAACTACTGGTATATATGAATGATTCGGGTTGTCGTAGTTGTAAAGAAAGTATAATTAGGAATTTGGAAAGTATAGATAAAAAGTATAGAGAGAACATAAAAATACTTTATGCCGGAAATTTTCGTGAAGATAAATTATTCACTAATTTCC
>CAZCBD010000026.1:0-21108 GCA_964496755.1 uncultured Melioribacteraceae bacterium | reverse complement strand
TTATATTGGTCCGATGTTCCGGCAGGAACGTCCCCAAGCAGGTCGTTTAAGACAGTTTCATCAATTTGGTGCCGAAGCCTTAGGCTGCAATGATCCTTCTCTTGATGCTGAAATGATAATACTTGCATATGATATTTTAAAATCATTTGGACTTAAAAATCTTAATGTTAAAATAAATTCACTTGGTGTTCCTGAATCGAGGAATAATTATAAAGATATTTTAAAAAAGTATTTGGCTGATTTTTTTGAACAACTTTCAGAAGAAAGCAGAGTTAGATTTGAAATAAACATTTTAAGATTGTTTGATAGTAAAAATGAGAAAGACCAAGAAATAATGAAAAAGGCACCTTTGCTAATTGATTATCTTGATACTGAAAGTTTAGAACACTTTGAAAAAGTAAAAGAATTATTAAATATTGCAGGGGTCCCATTTGAAGTTGACCCTAAGCTGGTGCGCGGTTTAGATTACTATACAAATACAACTTTCGAAATAATTAGTTCATCGGTAGGTTCTCAAAGTGCTTTATGTGGGGGTGGTAGATACAATGGCTTGATTGAAGAAATCGGTGGCTCTGCAACTCCCGGTATTGGATTTGCTGCAGGAATAGAGCGTATTATTTTAGCGATTGAAAATGAAGCATCAATAAGATTACCTGAAAATAGTATCGATATATATGTGGTACGTGCGGATAAGGATTTACAAACTAAATCATACGAGTTGGCATTAAAGTTACGTAGAAAAGGTTTAAAAGTTGAATTGGATTATGCTTTAAGAAGTTTTAAAGCTCAGATGCGTGAAGCAAATAAATTAAATGCTAAATATGTTTTGATTATTGGCGGAGCAGAATTTGAAAAAGGGAATTTGGTTTTGAAAAATATGTCTGACGGAAGCCAAAAAGAAATTGAGATTAATCAATTGGATGCTATAACTGATAAGCTTCAATAAAGTTTTATTTGATATCTTTTAGAGGTGCGCCTGTTGGTTTGCACCTTTTATTTTTTAAACTTACAAATACAATTAAATACATAGATTCTTTACATTTAATTGTAAAAGTGGGAGAAATTAATGGAAAAAATTTTTGGCAGAAAGCCAATTTTAGAAGCTATCAAGGCCGGTGAAAATATTGAGCAAATTTATGTGGTTCATGGTACAAAAGGGGAAGTGATTTATAGAATTAAATCGCTTGCAAAAAAAAGGGGAGTAAAGTTTTCTGAAATTTCTTCGGCAAAATTTAAAACACTTACACAAGGTAAAAACACTCAAGGGATAGTAGCATTAAAAAGTGAAAAGGAATATCTAACCTTAGATGAATTGTTAGGAAAGGTTGAATTTAATTCAAGCTCAATTATTTTAATATTGGAACAAATTCAAGATCCGCACAATCTAGGTGCTATTTTACGGACAGCTGATTGTGCCGGGGTTGATGGTGTGATTCTAACTACTAATAATACTGCTCCGATTAATGACACAGCTATAAAGATTTCCGCCGGTGCGGTATCGCATTTGAATATTTGTAAAGTATCTAATTTAGTTCAAGCTTTAGATATTCTAAAAAAAGAACATTTTTGGGTTGTTGGCTCTTATCTTGGAAATGAAGCTATTCCGTATTTTAATCTGGATGCCCCTAAGAAAATAGCACTTATTGTTGGAAATGAAGAAAATGGCCTTCGATTATCTACAATGAAAAAATGTGATTATTTAGTTGAAATACCAATGAAAGGTGAAATCCAGTCTCTGAATGTAAGTGTTGCTACAGGGGTTTTACTTTTTGAGTTGGTTAAAAATAAAAACAACTGAAATTGTACAATCAACAGTTGCATCTAATAATTATAGATTGAGAATTTAGTTTTTCCAATTTAAATTTTTTCCAAGTATATTTCACCAATCCAATAATCGTTTTTCTCCATCCAAATTTTTGATTTCAGATATTTCCTGCGATACTTCAATTACACCACGATAATTTTTTTCTGAATCTCTTATGGCAAAATACTGAATCAATATAAAATCATTTGCCATTTTGATCCAAAAGTCGGCTTTATCTTTTTCGCCCGATTTAAATGAGCGAATAATTTTTTCAACAATGTGAACACTTTCGGGCGGGTGACAATTGTTTACCTTTCGTCCTATGATTGCTGTTGTGCGCGGGAATATTCGTTTTGTTGGGGTTGAAAAGTATCGTACTTCATCATTTTCATCCACGTAGGTTATATCAACCGGAAGGTGGTTAAAAATTAATTTTATTTGTTCAACCGATAATTCGCCGGTTGCAAGATTTATTAATTCGTTTTTTTGTTCATTTTGTCCGTTTTGCCTTATTGTTTTTTGAGGTTGGATATAGGGGAAGCCTATTTCAATTCCGTCATTTTTTATCTGGTCTAATTCTGCTTCGGGAATGGTAGATAAAATGTAAGGGAAGAGTATGTTTTCATCGCGGAATTTTATTGCGAGCATGTTGAAAAAAATAACACCCACACTTTTATTAAACTCGCTTAAGTTAAAATTGCTGTTTAATAAATGCTCCTTTACTTTTTTCAAATTCCGCCGTATGTCGTCATGAAAAGACCACATTATTTGCAAGCAACGGTAATCGTCCCAATGCTTTTCGATGATTGGGAAAAGTATATTTTCCTTTATTGTGTATTGCTTTATAAATAATTCAAGTCTGTTAAAAAGGATTAGTAATTCTTTTTTTAATGATGAATTATTAGAATCCTTAACGAATTTTTTAAAAACAGGACGGATATTATCCAGCACTTGTTCCATTTCTTGATTATTGTGTTCCAAAATGGCAAGAAAGGAATCTGGTTTGGGTTTTAATTTACTGAAGTTTTCAATTGGCTGCTGAAAAATGTTTAATATTTTATTCGAGAGTATTTTCAGTTTTTCAATAGGATATCCTTCTTTAATTAAAGTATCAAAAAGATTAATAAAATCAGCGGGAATAACGGCTTCTATAAAATCCGTGTGTTCAAGAATAAACTTATGTGGATTTGTTTCTTCTAAAATCAATTTTGAGATTTCGAGTAATTTTTCTAATCTTTTTTCTTTGTTGTTTGTGAATTCCGACATAATAAAACTTTTTTTAGTTAGTATAATTTTTATTGAAATACAAAGTGTTGTTGAATGTACTTATTTTCAATTGTAAATGAAATGTAAAGAAGTTTTGGGAAATAATAAATCTGTTTTCCGAGTAATTAATAAAATTTATGTTAATTTTCGTTGGCTTTTTCTAATCCAATAATTTGCTTTTATAAAAAGGCGGAATTTGTAGCACTTTCAAGTAATAGAAAATAATGTAGTACGTGATTATTGAAAGTGCTACTCTTTCAGCCAAATAGATTACGAGTTTCTTAGATTCTCCATGCAATTATAGTTACAATAAATAGTAATGAATACATTAAAACGGCAATTGAGGTTATTATTTTTGAGATTGTATTTTTTTGCTTTTTTAAAATCCGGAAAGATATTGCCAATCCAACAAAAGGTAATAAAACTGCGATAATATTTAGTATTGGTGTAATTCCGGATGTTAAGAAAGCATTTTGCAAAAGGTTCGGGTTACTTATAATTTTTTCGGCTGTTTTAATTCCTGTCGGCTCGGAAACAGCGAATCCCCAATATGGAATACGTGATGTTGTTTTTAATAGTGCTTTTAAAAAATGGATACTGGCTGTTACGGGCAAAATAGCAATAACAAGTTGCGTTAAAGCAGTTTTAAGTTTTTCTTTAGTTAACACTTTATTCAGTAAGGCAAAAGTGAAATAGAAAAGAGTGGGTAAAATGCCGAATAAAACAACAGCTTTTATTGTGCCTGCCCAATTTCCTGAAATTCCAAGTAATTGATTTGTGTAATTGGGAATTGATAGAATAATTTTTTTTGAGATTTTCCATTCCGACAATAACTCATAAACAACAAAGCCGCTTACAATGAAGAAAAAGAAAATTTCAGCCCAAGAAAGATTTATGTTGCCAAACAAATCTTCTGCAAATTTGCGTTTTTGTATGAGAATGTTTTCGTGTGTGCATGATTTGAAACATTGTCCGCACAAAATACATTTTCTATTGTCCTCAATTTTCGGTGGATATAATTCTGACGTGCATGAACGTCCGGTAAATTTATAATGATTATATTTGCTAATACAATCTTTTGTTTTACACTCATTACATACTTCCTGGTTTTTCACGCTTAATTTTTTGAACGAAAGTAAGGAGTATAATCCCAACAGATGGCCTATCGGACAGACATAAGTGCAAAATGTTCGCTTTTCCCAAATAAGTCCGACAACCGTGGCAATTACTAATAAAACAAGCATATAAATTGCCATATATTGTGGTATTCTGTGGATGGTAAATGTATGTATTCCCAACACTAAAATTACTGCATAAAATAATGTAATTACCCAGCCCGATTTTAAATAATTACCGGGTTTTCGTTTTAATCCGAGTTTCCCGAAAAACGAGGTAATTAATTCCATTGGGCAGATACTGCACCAAAACCGTCCGAAAAGAATTGATGTAACAATTATTAATGGCCACCAATATGACCAAACGATCAGATTAGATAAATTTGTGTTGCGTAGTATTTTTGCAAAATCCGCATCGCCGGTAGTGATGCCTATTGCACCGTAAATCAAAATGATAAATACGGTTAATGTAAAAAACTGCATAGCAGTTAATAACAGTTTGTTTTTAAATATTTTGTTTATCATTTTTTTGCCTTTTAAAATTTAAACAGTGTCTATTTAGTTAAAAGATAAAACTGATGTTTAAATAGTAAAAGGAGGTGCATTTGGTGAAAAAAGCATTAAAGCAGTTAAAATGCTGTTATGTATTTTAGGTAAAATGTTGTAACTGTTTACTTTAATTTGTTTAGGGACGGATTCTTTTCCAATAACAAAAATTATGTTGTCAGACTGAAGTAATTCAACGGAAAGATTTGCGTTTATTTCCGGAAAATAAAAATTTGCGTGTAATTGTTCACTGTCGTGCTCGTCTAAATCATCGGATTGTTTGTTGCCGAAAAAGTCAGGGAGAACTATACCTTGTTTTTCAATATGAGTATGTGGAATGCTGCGTTCGGCGATTATTGAGGTGAATAACAAGATTAATAAAAAAGCAATGTGTTTTCTTTTTTTGTACATTTTAAAATGTTAAAACCTTATCACATTCAACTGTCCATTGAGCAAATTCTTTCATATTGCTAAGTTCAACGCCTTCAATAAAAGGGAGTGTTGCAATACCGCGGGCGTCTGAACAACCGCCACAGCATTTAACTTCTCCTCCTTTTTGTATTACGGATTTTAACATTCTTTCGATATTGTAATAACCACCGGGTGTACTTTGATTTGGTAAAGCGCAGAAAACAGCGTCTGCAAGAAGAAATATTTTTATTCTTACTTTTTCGGTGTGTTCTTTTTGTAATGTCATAGCCATTCTTAAAGCATTGTAAGCTTTTTCCGTTCCGTAAGGGGCATCGTTAATAATTATTAATATTTTTTGCATTTTTTTTGATCCGGATGTCAGTTAAAAAAATTGTAGTTAATATTTTTACAGCTAATAATTTAAGTAAAATGTTATTAAGGTTACAAACAAAATATATTGCTTTATGATTTTGCCACCAATGCATGAATGATTTTCGAATAGAACTGCCACCAATGCATGAATGATTTTCGAATAGAACTGCCACCAATGCACGAATAAATTGAAATAAAATATTTTACCATTCGTGAATTCGTGGCAAAAATTCACAGTACTATCCGTTTGCAATTCAATTTTAACTCACCGAAGTTTATTATTAAAGCCAGTTTGTTTTGAGAAACTTTGAGGTAATTAATTGCTTGTGCAATAAATTCATCTGAAATTCTGGAAACAGCTTTTATTTCTAATATTATTTTATTGTAAACTACAAAGTCTGCGTAAAATTTATGTGGTAGTATAATATTCTTATAATTTACAGTATATTCTTTTTCTCTTTCAAAAAAAATACTTGATTTTCTGAATTCATATTCAAGTGCATCTTTATAAACGATTTCAAGAAATCCGGCTCCGAGATTGTTGTGTACTTCCATACACTTGCCGATTATCTTATAACTTTCCTCTTTGTAAATTATTTCTGTCATCTTATCCTCCGTTTAATTACGAGTATGTTTATGGTTTTTGAATGAAACTGCCACCAATGCACGAATAAATTGAAATAAAATATTTTACCATTCGTGAATTCGTGGCAAAAATAAAACTCATAACAATTCGATAAAATTTCAAGCTGCTAAGAAATGTAGAATTACTCTTCAAAATTGAAAAAAATATCCATTTTAATCTTGACAAAAATTTCCACATTGATTAGGTTTAGATGTAAAATTAAACAGGAAATGTAAATGAGTAGCGAAAAAAAAATAATTGAAGACTTAACTCAGTCGGAATATAAATGGGGATTTGTTACTGATATCGAATCTGATACAGCACCCAAAGGATTAAATGAAAGCATAATTCGTTTTATTTCGGAAAAAAAAGGCGAGCCTGATTGGATGACCGAATGGCGATTGAAAGCCTATAAACAATGGAAAAAAATGAAAGAACCAACTTGGGCTATGGTTAATTATCCTCCGATTGATTTTCAGGATATCAAATATTATTCTGCCCCAAAACAAAAACCTCAATTGGAAAGTCTAGATGAGGTAGATCCGGAACTTTTGGAAACTTTTGAAAAGCTTGGCATTCCGCTGGATGAGCAGAAGAAATTAGCAGGTGTAGCTGTTGATGCGGTTTTTGACTCGGTGTCGGTAAAGACAACCTTTTCGGAAACTTTATCAGAAAAGGGAATAATTTTTTGCAGTATATCCGAAGCAATTAGAGATTATCCAGACTTAGTTAGAAAATATTTAGGTTCTGTTGTACCGCCCACGGATAATTTTTATGCAGCGTTGAACAGTGCTGTTTTTAGCGATGGTTCGTTTGTTTACATTCCAAAAGGCGTTCGCTGTCCGATGGAGCTATCCACATATTTTCGAATTAATAATCAAGAAACCGGACAGTTCGAACGAACTTTAATAATTGCCGAAGAAGGTAGTTACGTTAGCTATTTAGAAGGCTGTACCGCTCCGATGAGAGATAACAACCAACTTCATGCTGCAATAGTTGAATTAGTTGTACTTGATAACGCGGAAATAAAATATTCAACGGTGCAGAATTGGTATCCGGGCGATAAAGAGGGGAAAGGTGGTATTTATAATTTTGTTGTTAAACGCGGAATTTGCAAAGGTGTGAATTCAAAAATTAGTTGGAGCCAAGTTGAAACCGGTTCGGCAATTACTTGGAAGTATCCAAGCACGATTCTAAAAGGAGATAACTCGGTTGCCGAATTTTATTCGGTTGCAGTTACAAATAATTTTCAGCAAGCCGATACCGGCACCAAAATGATTCATATCGGAAAAAATACTCGAAGTACTATTATTTCAAAAGGTATCAGTGCAGGTAAAAGCCAGAACTCTTATCGTGGTTTGGTAAAGGTTGCAAAGTCGGCCGAAGGTGCAAGAAATTTTTCTCAATGCGACTCGATGTTAATGGGCGATAGGTGTGGTGCTCATACTTTCCCTTACATCGAAATTGATAATGATTCCGCTATAGTTGAGCACGAAGCTACTACTTCAAAAGTTGGCGACGATCAGATTTTTTATCTGAACCAAAGAGGAATTTCAACAGAGGATGCAATCAACATGATTGTAATGGGATATTGTAAAGAAGTATTTCAGCAATTGCCAATGGAGTTTGCAGTTGAAGCACAAAAGCTTCTGCAAATTAGTCTTGAAGGTAGCCTTGGATAAAACGAATATCAATTAAAGTAGTATATAAAATGAAATTAGAGAATAAAAGGAAATAAAATGTTAAGTATAAAAAATTTACAAGCCAGTATCGAAGGAAAGCAAATTCTGAAAGGTATTAATTTAGAAGTGAAACTGGGCGAGGTACATGCAATAATGGGCCCTAATGGTTCGGGTAAAAGTACATTGGCCAATGTGCTTGCCGGACATGAAGCTTATGAGGTAACGGGTGGAGAGGTTGAATTTATGAGTAAGAATTTATTGGAACTTGCTCCGGAAGATAGGGCCCGCGAAGGTTTATTTTTGGCATTTCAATATCCGGTGGAAATTCCCGGAGTTAATAATGCTACTTTTTTGCGTACCGCATTAAATGAAAAAAGAAAGTACAATGGGTTACCGGAACTTAACGGAAAAGAATTTTTGGATTTAATTAAAGTAAAAATGAAGGAAATCGGTTTGCGCGATGATTTGATTCATCGTTCTGTAAATCAAGGTTTTTCCGGTGGCGAAAAGAAACGCAATGAGATTTTTCAACTATCGGTACTTGACCCGAAATTAGCTTTGCTTGATGAAACCGATTCCGGTTTGGATATTGACGCTTTGAGAATTGTTTCCGAAGGAGTGAATAGATTCAAAAATGATTCGAACGGAGTTATTGTTGTTACTCATTATCAGAGGTTATTAGATTACATTGTGCCTGATTTTGTTCATGTTTTGTACAAAGGACAAATAATTAAATCGGGTGATAAATCTCTTGCTCTTGAACTTGAAGAAAAGGGATATGATTGGATTATAAAATAATTTCGATTGGAGAAAATTTTAAATGATTATAAAAAATAAAAATACATTTAATGCAAAAGAGCATTATTTAAATTTATTTACAAAAATAAAAACAAAACATTTATTGCTTGAAGCAATTCATACCAAAGGACAAGAGCTATTTGAATTATTAGAATTTCCTACACGCAAAACCGAAGCATGGAAATACACAAATGTTTTGCCGATATTAACAACTAATTTTGATATTTTTCCCGATAGTTCAGTAGATATTCCCGAAGAAAAAATAAAATCGTATTTAATTGATGATGCATATAATTTGGTTTTTATTAATGGTGTTTTTTCAGAAAAATATTCCTCGAAAAAATCTGCGGATAAAGTATTATTCAATTCTCTTTCAAAAGAAATGGATCATAATTATGATTTTATTTTTAAATACTTGTCCGATATTTCAAAAATCGACGATTCATTCTCAGCATTGAATACTGCAATGTTTAGTGATGGAGCATTTATTGTTATTCCGGAAAATGAAATTATACCAAAACCTATAAATATAGTGTTTGCAACTTCGGAAGTAGATCGAAAATTAATTCAACCTCGGAATTTATTTTATGTTGGTGAGAACAGCAACGCAAATATAATCGTAAATTATATTGATTTTCAGAATACAAATGCGGTCAATTTTACTAATGCAAATCTTGAAATTATTTTAGCACAAAATGCAAATCTAAACTTTTATAAATTCCAAAATGCAAATAAGAATAATTTTCACATCGATAAAATAAATGTTGCTCAAAACAAAAATAGTGTTTTCAACTCTTTTGTTTTTAGTTTTGGCGGAGATATTTCAAGAACAGAAGTTTTATCAAAACATCTGGAAGAAAATGTTGAAACAAATTATTACGGTCTGTACATTGCCAACGATAATCAGCACATAGATAATTTCACTTTGATTGATCATGCAACTCCCAATTGCACAAGTAATGAAATATACAAAGGAATATTAGCGGATAAGGCAACAGGAGTATTTAGCGGGAAGGTTTTGGTTAGGGAAAATGCACAGCACACAAATGCTTACCAATCGAATAAAACCATTCTGCTTTCGAAAGAGGCTAAAATGACAACAAAACCACAATTGGAAATTTATGCTGATGATGTAAAATGTTCTCATGGTGCTACTGTTGGGAGTGTTGATGATAATTCATTGTTTTACTTACGTTCGCGAGGTATCCCAAAATCGGAAGCTCAAAAAATGCTAATTGGCGGCTTTATTCAAGATGTAGTTGATAAAATAAAATTGCCGATAATAGCAAATAAAATCACGGAATTAATTAATTTGAACTTAAAATATTAGAGCTTAAAATGGATTCTTCTATCTTTCAAAAAGACATAAACGCAAGAATTTCAACTAAAAGAAAATTTAATGTTGAAGAAATTAGAAAAGAATTTCCTATACTTTCCAGAAAAGTAAATGGAAAAGATTTGGTTTATTTGGATAATGCTGCTACTACTCAAAAACCCGATATAGTGATAGAGAGTATTAAGCATTATTATACATACGAAAATGCTAATATTCATAGGGGTGTTCATTTTTTAAGTGAGGTTGCAACCGATTTGTATGAAAACGCTCGCGTAAAAGTAAAAGAAATTATTAATGCAATGAGTGCTTCCGAAATTATTTTTACAAAGGGAACAACAGACGGAATTAATTTACTTGCAAATAGTATGTGCCGTGGCGGTTGGTTTTCCGAAGGTGATGAGATTATTATTTCGCATATGGAACATCATGCGAATATTGTTCCGTGGCAGTTAATGTGCAAGCGAAACGGGGCAAAACTTAAAGTTATTCCCATTACCGAAGAGGGAGAATTAAATATGGAAGCCTATCGAAATATGTTTTCAGAAAAAACAAAATTGGTTTCCGTTGTTCATACTTCCAATTCACTCGGTACAATTAATAATGTAAAAGAATTAATTGAAGTTGCACATCAAAATGATATTCCTATAATAATAGATGCAGCTCAGGCAATTGCACATACAAAACTGGATGTACAGGAATTGAACCCGGATTTTATGGTGTTTTCCGGTCATAAGGTTTATGGCCCTACGGGAATAGGGGTTCTATACGGTAAAACAAAATATATGGAGATGCTTCCACCGTATCAAGGTGGTGGCGATATGATTAGAAAAGTAACTTTTGAAGAAACAACTTTCAATGATTTACCTCATAAATTTGAAGCCGGAACGCCTAACATTGTTGGTGGTATTGGGCAAGGTGTTGCTTTACTTTGGTTAAATCAATTTAACATTGAAGATATAATTGCTCATGAACATAAATTGTTAAATTATGCTACTGAAGAATTAATGAAAATTGATGGTTTGCGAATTATTGGAACAGCGAAAAATAAGTCCGGAGTAATTTCTTTTGTGATTGATGGTCTGCATCCCTATGATATTGGTACACTTGTAAATAATGATGGAATAGCAATTAGAACAGGTCATCATTGTACGCAACCTATAATGGATAGATATAAAGTTTCGGCTACCGCCCGTGCTTCTTTTGCAATTTATAATACATTTGAAGAAGTTGATAAATTAGTAAATAGTTTAATAAAAGTTAAAAAATTACTTTCGTAGGTGTATAAATGATAGATAAAGAATTTTTAAGAGATGAAATAATAAATGCATTAAAATCCGTTTATGATCCTGAAATACCGGTTGATATATGGGAGCTTGGTTTAATTTACGATATTGAAATTGATGATGAAGCAAATGTTAAAATTACTATGACCTTAACTGCGCCTAATTGTCCGGTTGCTGATTCACTTCCACTTGAAGTGCAGCAAAAGGTTGAGAGTTTATATCAAGTAAAGAAAGCCAATGTCAATCTTACTTTCGATCCACCCTGGACAAAGGATATGATGTCTGACCAAGCACGAATCGAATTAAACTTATTTTAACATTAAAAAAGAAGAGCTTAAATGAAATTTAGTGTACAAGAGGAACATGCTTTACGTTGTTTGCTTCGCATTTGTGAAAAATATGAAAATAATGAAGTTGCAACTATTCCTGAAATAAGCGAGGCAGAGGGGATTTCTCAGCACACTATTGCAAAAATATTGCGCGAGCTTAGAATTGCCGGTTTTTTATCAAGTGAGCGTGGCCATACCGGGGGATATGTTTTAACTAAATCTCCCGATAAAATTACAGTTGCGGAAGTTTTTACGGCCATAGGCGGAAGATTGTTTGATGATGACTTCTGCAAAAGTCGCTCGGGTGAGTTAGATATTTGTACGCACTCAATTGATTGTTCAATTCGTTCACTTTGGAGTTTAATACAAACAGCTGTTGATAAGGTTATAACTAATTTAACCTTAAAAGATTTGATGGCAAATGAAGAAAATCTTCTTGCAAAATTTCCACCTGCAAAAGGCAAATAAAAAATTAAAGATATGAAAGAAATCAATCCCAAAAGAATAACTTGGAAGCCGGGAACTTCAATTTATCCTGTTCCGGCTGTTATGGTAACTTGTGGCACAAAGAAGAGTGATTATAATATAATTACCGTTTCGTGGACGGGCACTATTTGCACAAATCCGCCTATGTGTTATATTTCTTTGCGACCGGAAAGGTATTCGCATAAAATAATTTCGAAGGAAAAGGAATTTGTCATAAATTTAACCACTAAAGAATTAGCTTTTGCAACGGATTGGTGCGGAGTTAAATCGGGGGAGAAACTTAATAAATTTTCTGAAATGAAGCTAACGCCCATTAAAGCATCTAAAATCAAATCTCCTTTAATTGCAGAATCGCCAATAAATATTGAGTGTAAAGTAAAGAAAATTATTAAATTAGGTTCGCATGATATGTTTTTATCTGAAGTTGTGGCTATAAATGTTAATCCGAGATTTTTAAATTCTAAAACAAACTCTTTTAATTTAGAAGCTGCCGAACCAATTGCATATTCACATGGTAAATATTACTCGTTGGGCAAACGGCTAGGTAAATTCGGATTTTCTGTTGAGAAGAAAAAAACAAAAAATAAAAGAAAATTGAAAAACAAAAATGATAAATTAAAATGAATGCAAATGAATACGTTATAAAATTGAAAAAAGAATTCGAATCTAGGGCCGATGCGGTTATTGCAAAGCCGATGAAAAAGTATATGAAAAATAAGTTCGGATTTCTCGGACTAAATTCTCCGATTAGAAAAGAATTACAAAAAAAATTTTTTTCTGAATTTGGTTTACCAAAAGAAAATGATTTTGAATCGGTTATTAAACAGCTATGGGAATTGGATGAAAGAGAATATCAATATGCCGCCATTGAAATTTCGATTAGATTCTCTAAAAAATCCGAAAGTAAATTAATTTCACTTTTTGAATTTATGATAGTTAACAAATCCTGGTGGGATACGGTTGATGGGATTTCTTCTTGGCTGGTTGCTGCATATTTCTTAAAATTTCCGGAAGAAAAAAATAAAGTAATATCAAACTGGTTAAAATCAAACAATATTTGGTTGCAAAGAGCATGTTTGCTATTTCAATTAAAATATAAAACTAAGACGGATACGGAATTGTTAATTAATTGTATTGAAAAACTTAAATCCATAAACGAATTTTTTATTCAAAAAGCTATTGGGTGGGCTTTGCGTGAATATTCAAAAACAGATTCCGAATTTGTAATTAATTATGCCAATTCAAATAACTTATCGAATTTTGCACAAAAAGAAGCATTAAAATGGTTGAAAAAAAGAGGCTGAAATGTTAGAAAAAATTATTACTCCAACTTTATTAATTGATAAAGAAAAGGTTCGGAAAAATATTAGAAAGATATTTGATAAATCTGTTAAGCATGGATTTACTTTGCGTCCGCACTTTAAAACTCATCAGTCCAAAGAAATTGCAAAACTATTTTCCGAAATCGGAGTTACGCGAGCAACCGTATCAAGTTTGGAAATGGCAGATTATTTTGCATCAAATGGTTGGAAAGATTTAACGATAGCTTTTCCGATTAATATCCGAGAAATAGATTTGTTAAATAAGTTGGCAAAAAAAAATACTATTAACATTTTAGTTGAAAATATTCAGTCAATTGAATTCCTTAATAAAAAACTTAAACATAAATTGAATGCATTTATTAAGATCAATGTAAATTACAACCGTGCCGGTGTGGAAGCAGATGATTTTAAGAAAATTGCTGACTTGGTTTTGGCATTGGAAAAATCTGAGAAAATTTACTTAAAAGGAATTTTAACACATGCCGGACATTCATATCATGCAAAATCAGTGGATGAGATAAAGGAAATTCATTATAGCCAGCTTAAAAAAATGGCGAATATAAAAAAATCCTTGGGTGACCGATATGCTGATTTAATAGTATCAATTGGTGATACTCCAACAGTAAGTTTAATGGATGATTTTCCCGGAGTAGATGAAGTGCGAGCGGGAAATTTCGTTTTCTATGATGTAACACAATTGTTGTTAACTACTTGTAATGTAAATGAAATTGCGGTTGCGGTAGCAGCTCCGGTTGTTGCAAAACATCAAAGTAGAAATGAAATTGTTGTATTTTGTGGTGGTGTTCATTTATCAAAAGAATATGTAAATTCCGAATATGGTGTGATATATGGATTGCCGGTTTTTTTAAATGAGAAAAATTGGTCTGCTCCAATTGAAAATTCTTTTGTAAAATCTTTATCCCAAGAACATGGTATTATTCGCTTAAACTCTGAAGCTTTCGGGAAAATTGAAGTTGGTGATCTAATAGGTGTTTTGCCTGTTCACTCTTGTCTCAGTGCAAATTTGCTGAGAAACAAACAACAATTAATTTGATATTAAAATGTTAACAATTAAGTGTGCAGGTTGTAAGAATAAATTATTTAAATATGAAAAAATCGGACAGGGCGAAGTACTTAGATGTTATAAAAGCAAAATAAAAAAGTTTTATAAATACACCGAAAGAAATGCAAGTCTGTATTGTATTTGCGGACAGAAAATAGCAACTGAAACGAATAAGTATTTTAAAATGATTCAAGGTAATTTTATTTATACCAGAACCAAGAAAAAGTGAGACAGTATGATTGAATTAAATAAAAAAGAATTTACGGAGTTAAAAAAAATTTATTGTGATTTTCATAAAAACCCGGAACTTTCATTTCAGGAAATTAAAACATCAAAAAAGTTAATTGGATTTTTAAAAGAATTGGGCTTTGATATTATTGATAATATTGGCGAGTATGGCTTTGTCGGGATATTAAATAACGGTGAAGGTCCTACAATAATGTTGCGAACGGATATGGATGCTTTGCCTATTAAAGAGTTAACAAATATAGATTATAAAAGTGAAGTTGAAGCTACGGACTGGTTTGGAAACAAGGTTAATGTAATGCATGCTTGTGGACATGATTTACATATGACATTGTTTATAGGAACTTTGCGAAAATTGGTTGAACACAAAGATAAATGGAACGGGACTTTAATAGCGTTAGGTCAGCCGGCCGAAGAATTGGGGAAAGGCGCAAAAGCAATGGTAGCAGACGGTTTATTTGATAAAATTCCGATACCTGAATATTTATTAGCTTTTCACGATTCGCCCGATTTAGAGCCAGGACAAATTGGATTTACTAAAGGAGTGTCTTGGGCCGGTTGCGATTCACTCGATTTAACTGTTTTTGGCGAAGGCGGTCACGGAGCAATTCCCGAAAAGGCAAAAGATCCTATCGTTATTGCCAGTCAGATTATATTGGCACTACAAACAATTTCTTCGAGAGAATTTTCCGCTTTCACCCCTATTGTTTTAACTGTTGGTGCAATAAGTGGTGGTACGAAACACAATATCATACCTGATAAAGTTGAATTGAAAATTTCTCTTCGTACTTTTGATAGCGGGGTTAGAGATAAAGTTGTTGAATCAATTCGGCGAATTGCAAACAATATTGCTTGTGCTGCAGGAATAAAAAAAGACAAATTACCGGTGCTAACCGGAATTGAAAATTATCATCCGCCGGTTTATAATGATATTGATTTGGTAGATAAGTATGTGCACCATGCAACAAAAATAATCGGTAAAGAAAATGTAATTGAAATGAAACCTGTTTCGGTAAGTGAAGATTTTGAGATATTTCATTTGGCCGAACCGAAAATTAAAGCAGCTTTAATTTGGCTTGGTGTTGATAACCTGAAAGAAGTTGAATTACCCGAAGAGTTGCAAAACAGAACGCCACCTTTGCATTCTCCCTATTTGGCACCCGACATTGAATTGCCAATATACACGGGAGTAAAAGTTATGACTAATTCGGTAATTGATTTGTTTAATAATTGATTTGATGTTGAATAAATTTAAATATAAATAATACTTCCACCATCAAAAGGTTGCCCGTTATATAATTCGACAATTTCGATATTTTCAGTATTACAAAAATTCTCTATACTTTTTTGCTCATTGAAATATTTCAAACTACCGATAATTAATAATTTGTTTTTATAAATGCCGCTACATCCCCCAAACATACCGTGCATTTTTTCCGTTAAAAAAATTGGTTTTGGGTTTACATAGAGTCCGGAATATTTTCTTTGTTCAAGAGTTTTGAAAATTCTCAAATCAGAGGTGATAAACCTTGTCTGGCCAATGAAGATGCTACTACAGTTGGTCATTCCTTGATTTACATTAATTTTTTTTAACACTTTTGAAAATTCCAGAATTCTTTTATCTGTAATTTCAAGTTTATGAATTAATAAATCATTCATAATTATACAATTATATACTGCACAGTGAGGATAAGTTTTCTCTAAAAGGGAATTGCCAAGTAGTATATTTTTGTGTTTGGAAATTTCAATTAAAAATTTTTTAGGTGTATTGGGAGCACAAATAATTTTATCACCAATGGGACGAAAAAAAATGTCGGGATGACCGGACAAGTAGGGATCAACAATATTTGAAGATTCAAATTCAATAAGCGAGTCAAATGCAGAAAGATTTTTTTTTGCCTCGAGAGGGATTTTTTTATCAATAATAAATGGCATTGAAATTTCTATTTGTTAAACTTGCTTTTGGCTTAATTGTTACATTTTTAAAAATTTCTAAAAGTAGTTTTCTGTTTTCAGATTTATATCCGATTGCGTAATTCAATTCCGATGGTGCCACTTCAATTAAAATGGAATTACTCTTTTGGGTTATTGAGTTAAATAAAATATTTTTCCAAATGTTACTGTAAGCCATTTCGCGAATTGATTGGTGGAATGGTCCGGCAACTAAATCGTTACCATTAAGTAATCCTTCGGTTGGATGAAGGCCAACACGTAAAATGTTAACATTTGACTTTTCAAAAATGGGAATTAGTTGTGATAACCAAATTATGGATTCATTTATTGAAAGCGGATTATATTTACCGGAAAAGAATAAATTAGCCAGCGCGGTATTTTTTATTACAAGAGTCGGATAAATTCTGGTTGTTTTAGCACGGAGTTTTATAATTTCATTTGCAGTAAATATTGATTTTTCAAGTGAATCACCAGGTAACCCAATCATCATTTGCAGTCCGAGTTCAAAACCGAAATCATGAATTAATCGCGAAGCTCTGTAGATTGAGTTTACAGAATGCCCGCGTCCGGAAGATTTTAAGACATCTGCATCAAAGGATTGTGCTCCTAATTCTATTGAAGTAACATTAAAATATTTAAGGTTGAGTAGTATTTCATTTGAAATATAATCAGGCCGAGTAGAAATTCTTATTCCTTTTACTCCGTAATTGGAATATTTTTTTACTGCTTCTAAATATTTTACTTGATCGCTATAATTAATGCCTGTAAAATTTCCACCGAAAAAAGCAATTTCCGTTTTTGAATTCGATGTGTCAATTGTGGATAGATGATTTTCAATTGTTAATTGAATGTCATCTACCGATGGCATTTTCTGTTGCCCGGATATTTTCTTTTGATTGCAAAAAACACATTGGTGTGGACAAGCCAATTCCGGAATAAATATCGGTATGTTATAATTTTTTGTTTTCAAAATAAATCCTGATTAATAATCTAATTATAATATTTTTTATTTTAGAATTGAAATTCTATATTAATGTATAATTCAATTGATATTTTAATGGGGGAAAAATGAAAATATTAAAAATATTGTTGTTAATAATTCTTGTGCAGCTTTGTTTTGCACAAAGGGAACTGGTTAGAAGTAAATTCAATAAAAAAGAATATATGATTCCCATGCGAGACGGCATTAAGCTACATACCACAGTATATATACCGAAAAATAATTCGAAAAAATATCCGATTTTAATGATTCGAACTCCCTATAGTTCATATCCGTATGGTGAAGATAAGTATCCCGGAATGCTAGGCCCGTCAAAAACTCTAATGCAAAGAGGATATATTTTTGTAATTCAAGATGTTCGTGGAAAATTTATGTCGGAAGGCAAGTATGTAAATATGCGTCCGATAATCAAAAATAAAAAAAATAATGAGATTGACGAAACAACCGATACGTACGATACAATTGATTGGTTAATAAAAAATATTCCTAATAATAATGGAAGAGTAGGAATGTGGGGAATCTCATATCCCGGATTTTATGCAGCTGTGGGAGCAGTTTGTAATCATCCGGCATTGAAAGCGGTTTCGCCTCAAGCTCCAATTGCAGATTGGTTTATTGACGATGATATGCATCACAATGGAGCGTTAACTTTGCCAATGGTTTTTAATTTCTTTTCTTCATTTGGGCAAAAAAGAGAAAAGCCTACACCCAATTGGCCTAAAAGAATGAAATTGCCTAATGTTGATCAATACAATTTCTTTTTAAATTTAGGACCACTTAAAAATATTAACCTTAAATATTTTAATAATAAAATAGATTTTTGGAATAAAGTGATTGCTCATCCCAACTATGATGAATTTTGGCAGAGTAGAAATACGTTGCCACATTTTAATAATGTTAAACCGGCTGTAATGGTTGTAGGCGGCTGGTTTGATAGCGAAGATTTGTATGGTGCAATTAATACTTACAAATCGATAGAAGAAAAAAATAAAGACAATAAAAATATTTTTGTGATTGGTCCTTGGCACCATGGCGGGTGGAGTAGAGCAAATGTAGATCATTTTGGTGATATCCGATACGGATTTAATACGAGTGCAGTATATAGAGATAGCATCGAAGCGATTTTTTTTGAATATTATTTAAAAGATAAAGGTGAATTTACTTTGCCCGAGGCATTTGTGTTTGATACGGGTAAAAAAGAATTTTTCAATTTTCTAAGTTGGCCCCCTAAAAAAACGGAAAAACAAAAAATATATTTAAATACCAATAATTCATTAACCTTTAATGAGCCTGTGAATATTAAGCCCGACTATTTAGAGTATGTGAGTGATCCTCAAAATCCGGTTCCGTATACATCCGATTTTATAGCAGCGAATAGGTTTTACAATAGGACCTATTTAAATGAGGACCAGCGGTTTGCAGCTACACGTCCTGACGTAGTAGAATTTAATAGCAAACCTTTAACAAAAGAAATTACGATTGCCGGTCCTATTGACATTGAGTTTTATGTATCAACATCCGGTACGGATTCAGATTGGGTTGTAAAATTAATAGATGTTTTCCCCGACACATGTAAATTAAAAACAAGAAAAGGGTTGCCGATGGGAGGATATCAAATGCTTTTGAGAGGTGATATTTTAAGAGGTAAGTATCGGAATAGTTTTACTACTCCCGAGCCTTTTGTACCTAATAGAATTACAAAAATAACATTCCGCTTACAAGATATTTTACATACCTTTTTGAAAGGACATAAAATAATGATTCAAGTTCAAAGTAGTTGGTTTCCATTTTTTGATATGAATCCGCAGAAATTTGTAAATATTTATACAGCCGAGAAAAGCGATTTCATCAAAGCAACACAAAGAATATATTTTTCGAAGGAAAAAAAATCTCATATATGTGTGGAAGTTATGAAGTAGTGCGTTGAATAAAAGTAAATTAAATTGGAGAAAAAAATGTCTGTTATTATTAGCAAAGAAAAATTAGATAAATGGGCTAATTATTTGATTAATCATTCAATTAATGGTGTTACTAAAGAAGATGTTGTAATGATAAAAGGCGAAGCTATTTGTTGGCCTTTAATTTCGGCACTGCAAGAAAGAATTATTAAAGCAGGTGCGATTGTTGATATTAATATTGTTGCTCCGGATAATGAAAGGGGAAAGGTATGGGGAGCGGCTATGGCCAAATACGGAACAAAAGAACAAATAAACAAAGTCCCCCGGTGGCAATATGAACGCTACAATGCGATGACCAAGTTTATTGAAGTTCTTGGCGTTTCGGCACCGGAAAATTTTGAAGGCACAAATCAAGAATTAGCTCAAGAAATTATGCGTGTTGATGCACCGATAAAAAATATCCGACTTTCTAAAAATTGGGTGATTACTCTTTTTCCAACAGAGGCGTTTGCTAAGATTGAGGGCATGACACTTGAAGAATATGCTGACGTTATTGTTGAAGCTTCTACGGTAGATCCTGCACAATTGGATATTATTGAAGAAGATTTATATCAATTGATGGGAAAAACTAAAACTGTAAAAATTGTAACTGAAAATCCAAAAACAGGAAATGAATTAGTTTTAACCGGAAATATTGAAGGTAGAAATATTATAAAATGTACGGGGACTAGGAATTTTCCGGATGGAGAGGTTTACGCAAGTCCCGATGCAAGAACCTTGGAAGGCGAAATATTTGTTGACTTACCGGTGTTTCAACTTGGTGCCACAATTCAGGGCATTTATTTAAAATTTAATGAAGGAAAAATAGTTAACTATTCTGCCGAAGTTGGCGAAGAAACACTTAAAAAAATAATTGAAACAGATGAAGGTTCTCGGCGCATAGGTGAAATAGCCTTTGGAATGAATAACGGGATTAAAAAAGTTTTGAAGCATCCATTGTTTGTTGAAAAGGTTGGAGGAACATTACATATTGCCATTGGTGCCAGCTATGCCACATCTTTTGTTGATAATCCCAATACAGAAGAAGGTAAAAAGCTTTTGGAAGAATATATTGCAAGCGGAGAAATGAATAAATCTGCTCAGCATGTTGATATTGTTACTGATTTTAGAGAAGGCGGTGTTGGCAAAGCGGTATATTTAGATGATGTAAAATTAGAAATTGAAAATGGCATTTGGAAAGTTCCCAATAAATAAAGAATAAATTACCGAATATTTTATTAAATTTAGATTCGAAAAAATGAATAATTATTAATATCTGAGAATTACTATGGTGAATAATTTGTTAGAAAAGAAAAAAATAAATGTTCTTTCGGAAGTTGGTGAGCTAGAAGGAGTGATACTGCATACCCCGGGGCCGGAAGTAGAGAATATGACACCGAAAAATGCCGAACGTGCTTTATACAGTGATATACTTAATTTATCTGTTGCTTCATCCGAATATGCCCAATTTGCCGGAGCTATGAAAAAGATAACAAACGTTTATGAAGTTTCTGATTTATTGGCGGTTGTTCTG
>CAZCBD010000025.1:0-21125 GCA_964496755.1 uncultured Melioribacteraceae bacterium | reverse complement strand
AATTTGGATTTTGCCAAAGACGGGGTAAGCTTTGAATTGGCAAAGCAGCTGGAATTAGAGGAAATAGATTTTCTTGAATTTGAAAAATCAAATCAGTATAAAATTGTGGTTTTTGTGCCGGAAAATGATATTGATTTTGTTGCCGAAGCAATATTTGAAGCCGGTGGTGGTGTAATTGGGAATTATTCAAAATGTAGCTTTAATAGTAAAGGTGTTGGAACATTTCAGGGCAACAAAAAAAGCTCTCCCGCAATTGGGCAAAAAGAGAGTTTTGAGATGGTAAACGAAATTCGCCTTGAAATTATTGTCGATAAATGGAATTTAAATAAAGTTATTTCGGCAATTAATTTTTCGCATCCATACGAAGAACCTGCTTTTGATATTTATAAAGTGGAAAATGAAAATAAAAATTTTGGTTTCGGGGCAATTGGAGTCTTAAAAAAAGGTTTATCGAAAAATGAATTTTTGAAATTTGTTTCTTCAAAATTAAAAATATCAAGTTTAAAATATACAAGTTCAAATAAATCGAAAATAAAAACAGTAGCTGTATGCGGAGGAAGCGGAGCGGATTTAATTCCGGCTGCTTTAAATTCCAACGCAGATGCTTTTATTACGGCAGATATTAAATACCATACATTTCAATCTGCAGAAAATAAAATTTTATTGGTTGATGCCGGTCATTATGAAACGGAGATATTTTCGCTGAATTTAATCCAAAGAAAATTAAAGGATTTTATAAATCAATCTGCAAAAAGTATTTCTGTTATTAAATATTCAGGATCAACCAATCCGATAAAAGTTTATAATAATAGTAAAATAAAATAGAGGTGTAAATTGATTAACCGAATGGAAGTTTTGTATGAATTGCAATTAATTGATTCACAATTAGACGAATTGGAAGAATTGCGTGGCGATTTACCATTAACAGTAAACGAACTTAAAGGACAAATGCAATTAATACAAGATCAAATAAATAGTAAAGAAGAAGAAAAGAAGATTAATTCGGAAAAAAGAATTTCTAATGAAGAAGAAATTGAAAGATTAAGTGCGAACCTTAAAAAGTTTAAAACACAACTTTATCAAGTTAGAAATAATAAGGAATATGATGCATTAACAAAAGAAATTGATCATACGGAATCGGAAATAGATAAACTGACAAAAGAGATTGATGATTTAGAAATTTTAACTGAACAACTTAAGAATGAAATTGATGAATTGGTTCCTCAATTAGATAAATTGAATAATGAGTTAAAAGAAAAAGAAAGCGGTTTAAAAGAAATTATTGCTGCAAATGAAAAAGAAGAAAAAAAATGGAATGAACTTAGAAACGAAGTTGTTGAAAAAGTACGCAAACCGGATTTGAATACCTACACTAGAATTAGAAAAGCTAAAAATGGTATTGCTATTGCATCGGTTGTTCGTTCAACTTGTACCGGTTGCCATAGTATGGTTCCTCCGCAACGCCAACTTGAAATTAAAACTAACAAAAGAATATATACATGTGAAGCATGTGGAAGAATTCTAATTTCAAATGAAATTACCGAAAGAGTTAGTAAAAAATTAGGATTTTAAAAAATTAAATATTATTGAGTGAAGCTGCTTTTTACGAGCAGCTTTTTTTATTTAAATATATTTAGAATTTCTTGCATCGGAATATGATAACCTTCTTGCCAAATAGATGTAACAAAGCTATCGTGGGAACGCCCTTTTCTATAATCCGGTTCTCGTTTCGGGTGCAAAATATATTTTGAAATTGTTGAAACTGATTCGGCTACATTAAGAACCGCATGATAAAAAAGCCTATTGCGGGTTCTATAAATTGATGATCCTAATATTTTTTTTTCATTAATTGTTATATCCGAAATCCCTTTTCGGTGCAAATTTCGAATATTAAGATACTCTAGTTTTTTAATTATTTCCTGATTTATAGATTGAAAAACTTCCCAAGAGTTTTCTAGTGTTACATTATTAACATTTTTTGAAAGAACCAATGTTTTGGGAGTTAATATTACAGTTTCTCCACCACTGGGGCGTTTATAAATTTCGATATCGTCAGTAATATTTTTAAGTGATGCCTCGGGTTTATTGCTTCTTCCGAGAATTAATATTTTTTTAGTGGGCACCCAAGTTGAAAATTTCTCGGAAGATATTCCTGATTTAAAAATTGTAAAGTCAGGTAAATCGTATTCTTTTACTTTAAACATAAACAGTTTAATCTCAAATTATTTGTGAATAGGTTTTCCTGTTGCATCAAAGCCAGTTTCCATAAATATTTCGGAAATGGTTGGATGAGCGTGTATCGTATTTGCAATATCATAAACGGTTGCTTCCATGTTTAAGTAAACGGCAGCTTCAGAAATTAAATCTGTTGCGGCAGGAGCAACTATTTGTACACCCAAAACCTCACCGTATTTTTCTTCGAAAAGAACTCTGATAAAACCGGTTATGCTATTTTCAATTAAGGCTTTGCCATTGGCTGATAACGGAAAGGTGGAAATTTTATAAGTTGTATTAGATTTAATTAATTCTTGTTCGGTTTTTCCGATTTGAGCAATTTCCGGATTGGCATATAAGTTCAAGGGGATTAATTCCAGATTGTCGGTATTAGTAATTCCCTTTATGTGATTAACCGCATGTAAACCCTGAGCCGAAGCCGGATGGGCCAAAAAAGAATTTCCTGTTACGTCTCCAATTGCATAAATATTTGAAATAGATGTCTGCATATTTGAATTCACGGAAATGTAACCGGTATCTGTAAGTGCTATTTCAAAATCCAAATCGGGTAGAATTGCTTTTCGCCAACCTGCATTTATAATAACTTCGTACTCAATTTCTTTTCCGTTTGCAAATAATTTATTATTGTTTATTTCAATTTCATTTTGTGCAAAGATTTCGGTTTTTTCCGATTTAAATTTTTTCATAATAAAATCTTGTAAAAACAAATCGAAACCGGGCAAAAGTTGATCTGATAATATTATTGAGACTTTTTTTCCAATCATACTTAATAATTGAGCGGTTTCAGCTACTACCGGACCGGATCCGTATACAATGATATTTTGGGGAAGGGATTCAAGTTCAAATAATTTATTTATTCCGATAATTTTTTCCGAAGAAATTTCCAACTCAATTGGAGGCATAAAAGAGCCTGTTGCAATTATAATGTTTGCAGTTTCGAGAGTTCGATTATTAACACTTACTTTATTTGGCGATATTAAATTCGCTTTTCCTTCAATAACCTCAACATTATTTTTCTTAAGTAAGTGACTTACTCCGCCGGTCAGCTTTTTTACAATTCTGGAAGTGCGTGCTGCAGCTTTTGTCCAATTAAAGGAAATTTCTTTTTTATCAATTCCATCTATTCCGAATTTCGAAGCTTCTTTTATTTTTACAAACATTTTTGCAGATTCGATAAAAGATTTTGATGGAATACATCCCCAATTCAAACACATACCGCCAATATGTTTTTTTTCTATTAAAGCTGTTTTTAGTCCGAGTTGGCCTGCTCTAATGGCGGCAACATATCCTCCGGGGCCTGCACCTATTATTATTAAATCATATTCTAAATTCATAACTATTCCATTATCAAATTAATTGGGTCGGCAATATAGTTCATTATTTGGTTCAGAAATCTTGCAGTATCGCCACCATCAACAATTCTGTGATCAACAGAAAGTGATAAAGGCAAAATGTTGCCAACAATTATTTCATTATTTTTTACAATCGGTTTTTGCATTAATCGTCCTATTCCTAAAATAGCTGATTGTGGATAATTAATAACGGGAACAGCAAACTGCCCGCCAATTGCGCCGTAGTTTGTAATTGTAAATGTTCCGTTTTTCATATCATCAATATTCAATTGTTTGGCTTTGGCATTTTTTGCAAGTTCTTGAACTTGGAGGGCAATTTCAAATATTGAAAGTTTATCTACATCATTTATAACAGGAACAACCAAACCATAGTCGGTATCTACAGCAATTCCGATATTTACAAAATTGTTTTGAATTATCCGATTGTTTTGTAAATCAAGTTGGGCATTTAGATTTTTATATTTTTTTAGTGCCATTGAAACAGCTTTCAGAATAAATGGCATGAAGGAAAGTTTTGTGCCCTTACTTTTATATTGTTCTTTAAAATTATTTCGAATACGAATTAATTCCGAAATTTCAACCTCATCAAAAACAGTCATGTGTACAGCATTGTGTTTTGATTCACTCATATTTTTTGCAATTGTTTTTCGAATTTGAGTAAGCGGAATTAACTCGACTCTATTTTTATCCGAAGTTGAAGTGTTTGTGGAATTGTTAGATAAATTAATAGAAGTATCAATTTCCGAATACTCTAAAATATCCTTTTTGGTTACTCTTCCGTTAGGACCTGTGCCTTTTACATTATTAATATCTATTCCCAAATCTTTTGCATAGGCTCTTGCTACGGGTGTGGATAGAATTTTTTTAACTTTTGAAGTTGATTTTTTTTCAATAACTGTTTCGCTGCTTGCAGGCAAGTAAGCATTTCCGCTGGCAACTTCAAGTGTGCCCACTACTCCGGCTCCTTCTTCATTAATATTCTCGGCACTTATTTTTGAAGTGCTATGATTTGTTAAATTTTCGGATTTTTCGTCAATTTCAATTTCAACTAAAGGAGAGCCTACTAAAATTGTATCGCCTACATTTCCGAATAAGGCAACAATAGTACCGTTTTTTGGGGAAGGGATATCAGCTGCAACTTTGTCGGTTTCCATGTTTACAAGTGGATCGCCCACTTGGATTTTTTGACCTTTTTGTACAAGCCATTCGTTAATTGTGCCTTCTTCAAGTCCTTCTCCAATATCAGGAAAATTAAAAATATATCTCATTAGTATTTCACCGTTTTTTCTATTTCAAAAAATATTTTTTCCGGAGAGTGCATATAAAAATGTTCACACTTGGGCAAAGGAATAATTATATCAAAAGTGGAAACTCTTTTGGGAGGTGCTTCAAGGTGAAGAAAGGCTTCTTCGTTCACAATTGAAATAATTTCGGAAGCTACGCCGAAAGCAGTATTATCTTCGGTTACAATAACTATTCGTCCTGTTTTTTTTACCGAAGTGATAATTGTTTCTTTGTCAATCGGATAAATTGTTCTCAGATCAATCAGATCCGCCGTAATACCGCTCTCTTTTGCAATTGTTAATGCTCGTTGTGTTTCGCGAACCATGGCACCGTAGGTTACTATAGTTAGATTATCGCCCGATTGTAAAAGCTTTGCTTTGCCAATTGGAATGGTGAATTTTTCTTCCGGTACTTCTTGTTTAATTGCTCTGTAAATTTTTTTTGGTTCCATAAAAATAATCGGGTCGTCCGATTCAATTGCCGAAATAAGCAACCCCTTTGCGTCGTTTGGTGTAGATGGAATTACAACTTTAAGACCTTGGAGGTGTGCAAAAAGAACTTCCTGACTTTCGGAATGATGTTCAAGCGCATTGATGCCGCCGCCATATGGCATTCTAATTACCATTTGCATTTTATATTTGCCACGGGAGCGGTTATACATTCTGGCAACATGAGTGGCAATTTGATTGAATCCGGGATACACAAATCCGGAAAATTGCATTTCAACCACAGGGCGCATTCCCGCAGCTGCCATTCCAACTGCCGTGCCCACTATTCCTGATTCGGCAAGAGGAGAATCCCAAACTCTATGTTCTCCATATTTTTTTTGTAGGCCTTCAGTAACTCTGAAAACACCGCCTTCTACACCAACATCTTCGCCATAAGTTACAACATTAGGATCATCATTTAGTTTTATATCTAATGCATTATTAATAGCATTTACTATATTCATTACTTTCATATAAGTCTCTTTTATTTTAAGCTTAAACTATTTGTTAAATCTTTCGTTTTTCCATTTAATGAAATTTTCGTAATACATTTTTTGTTTAATTAAATCATCGGGTAAATCAACGTAATTCCATTTAAAAGCATCATCCAATTTATAAGTAGTATCTTCAGCGGCAATAAACATTCTATCTATTTCTTTTTTGTATTGATTAATTAATTTTTCTTCATCAAAATCTTTTAGCAGATTTAATGAATCTAAAAAGAGTTTCATTCGTTTAAGTGGGTCGGTAAGTTCCCATTTATTTTCCTCTTCTTTTGTGCGGTATTTTGTAGGGTCGTCAGAAGTTGTATGTGCTCCTTTTCTGTAAGTAATTGCTTCAATTAAAATAGGTCCTTCCCCATTTTTGATTGATTCTATCGCAAGCTGATAGGATTTATACATTGCCAAATAATCATTGCCGTCAACAAGTAAACCTTTCATTCCATAAGCAATCGATTTGATGGCAATATTTTTAGAAGCGGTTTGTTTTTTGAAAGGAACGGAAATAGCGTACTGATTATTTTGAATTGTAAAAATTACAGGAGCTTTCCAAACAGCTGCAAAATTTAATGCTTCGTGAAAATCGCCTTCTGAAGTTGCACCGTCACCTGCATAAGCAAAAACAATTTCATCAAGATTTTTATAAGTCACGGCATACCCGATGCCTGCTGCATGGATCAATTGCGAAGCAATCGGAACGGAAACAGGTAAAACTTTATTGGCATCTTTAAAGTTTGAACCTTGTTCGTTACCCATGTAGTATAAAAATATTTCTTCTAAAGTTATACCCTTAGCAAGCATAATGCCCAGTTCGCGAAATGCAGGTACAAGCCAATCTTCATCCCTGATTAGTTGTCCGGCCGAAATGTGTATTGCTTCTTGTCCGATGTTTGGCGGATATGTGAAAATTCTTCCTTGACGCTGATATGAAACAGTCATTAAATCTGCCGTGCGCTCAAACAACATCTTTTTGTATGCATCCAATAATACATTGTTGCCGATAATAGGCATATAATCTTTATTGATTACTTTGCCATTATTGTCCATTACTCTGAAAATTTCATTCTTTTCAGGTTTAAATTTTTTCAATATTTGATTCATAACTCACTTTATTAAATTAGATTTAGTCTAAATTAATAAAAATACGCTTAATAACAAAATAAAAAGATAAAATATCTGATATTTTTCAAAATAGTTTAAATATGCTTTGATAAATAAGATGATTGGTCTTATATTTGCATAAATAATCGTTAGGGGTGTCGTGTGTGGACTGAGATTATACCCTTAAACCTGATCCGGATAATACCGGCGTAGGGAAACGTAAAAATAAGCCGTTTTCTTGCGGCTTTTTTTGTTTTAAAAAACGGAGTTTTACATGAAGAAGTTTTTGTTGTTATTAAACGTTTTATTTGTTTTTCCAATTCTTGCGCAAAATAGAATTAGCGGGTATGTTTTTGACGATGAAAACCAAAAACCGCTTGAAAATGCGAACGTTTTTATTCCGGAATTAAATATTGGTACTGCCTCAAATCAAAAAGGCTTTTTCGAAATTAATAGCAAAATAGATTTAAATGACAAACATTTAATTGTGAGTTATTTAGGGTTTAAAAAATTTAAGATTAAACTAAAAAATAAAATTTACTTTGAAGTCTTTCTGAAAAAAGAAATTTTATCTTCTCAATCTATTTTGGTAAAAGCAATTACGGGCCAAAAGGGAATTACACCAATTAGTTTTTCAAAAATAAAGCGGGCAGAAATTGAAAAGAGTCAAACTTATCAGGATGTACCGGAGTATCTGAGCTATTTGCCGAATACTACTTTTTATTCCGAAGGTGGTGCCGGATTAGGTTATAATTACTTAAGCATCCGAGGATTCGATCAGCGAAGAATTTCGGTTTCGGTAAATGGAATTCCACAAAATGATCCCGAAGATCACAATGTCTATTGGTTGGATATGCCGGATTTGTTAGGAAGCACGGGACTTATCCAAGTTCAAAGAGGAAGCGGATCGGGTATCAGTGGATATCCTGCAATCGGAGGAGCAATCAATATAATAACCTCCCCCTTTTCCGATAAAAAAAGAATTCAGTTCAGTAGTTCGATAGGTGCTTTTAACACCAGGAAATATACCGCTACGTTTTCAAGTGGATTAATTAACAATAAATATAGTATCTATGCTAGAGTTGGGCAGATTTTGAGTACAGGATACAGACAAAAAAATTGGATAAATTTTAAATCTTTCCATATTTCAGCTGTTAGGTATGATGAAAATTTAACAACACAAATAAACATTTTCGGGGGACCTGTTGCAGACGCTTTAATTTATAATGGAATAGCAAAATTTGCGATAAAGGACAAAGAAGCACGAAAAGCTAATTATAGCTATTGGGAAGCGGATAGTAAAAAATATAATTACGTTGTTGAGCGAAGAGATGATGAAATTGAAAATTTTTCTCAACCGCACTTCGAATTATTGAATGAATTTAGATTTAGTGAAAATATTAAATTTAATTCGGCGCTATTTCTTGTGCTGGGTAATGGTTTTTTTGATTACGATGGATCTTGGTCAGTATATTATGATGATTATTTTCGATTGAAAAAAAACAAATTAATTCAAAATTCAAATCAAGAACCGACAAATACATTAATTAGAGCAATGGTTGAAAATAAGCAAATCGGTTGGATACCTCGCTTGAGTGTTGAACATAAAAACGGGAATCTGTTAGTTGGTGGGCAGATTAGATTTCACAACTCCGTTCATTGGGGAAGTATTAATTACGGTGAAAAATTACCCGTTGGGTTAACCAAAACATATAAATTCTATTATTATGAAGGGGGCAAAGATATATTAAACTTTTTTGTTTCTGAAAATTATAATTTGACAGATCAAGTAAGTTTTGTTGCTGAAATCCAGGGAGCCTATCATAATTACAAAATAAAAAATGAAAAATATGAGAATAATAATTTTTCCATAAATGATTTTTATTTAAATCCAAGATTAGGAATCAATTATAAAATTAATAAAAAAGCAAATATATATTTTGCAACTGCAAGAGTAACCCGCGAACCGAGATTGAAAAATTATTATGATGCTGCAGAATCGAGTGCAGGAAAAAAACCGCAATTTGAAACCGATGTAAATGGGAACTACATTTGGAGCAAGCCGCTAGTTAAGCCTGAAACTATGACCAGTTTCGAAATTGGAGCAATGTATTCAAGCAAGAATTATGAATTAAATTTAAATGCCTATTTTATGAATTTTGAAAATGAAATTGTAAAAAATGGACAAGTGGACAGATGGGGGCAGCCGGTTACAGGAAATATACCAAAGACAATCCATACCGGTATGGAATTTAGTGCTACTGTTAATGTTACGAAAAGAGTAACTTTAATTGCCAATGCATCGTACAGTAAAAATTATATTTCCTCCGGCTCAACATTTTACAAAAAGCAAACGCTAAAAGAGATAGATCTTAGCGGAAATAAAATTGCAGGATTTCCGGATGTTACATTGAATGCAATTCTACGCTATGAGTATCATGGTTTTAACACAACAGTATTTTTCAAATATGTGGGAGATTTTTATTCGGATAATTACGATTCAAGATTAAAAACTTTAAACACAAAATATTACGGACTAACGGATTATTCTGATAATAAAGTTGATGCGTATTTTGTAACAAATTTGTTAATTAATTATGAATTCGGAGTAAATCCTATTTTCGAAAAGATTAAATTATTTGTTCAAATAAATAATCTTTTCAACAATTTATATGCAAGCTATGCTGTAGGTAAAGAATTTTATCCGGCAGCAGAAAGATATTTATTAACAGGTATAAAATTAAGTTTATGAAAAAATGTTTGATTTTAGCTAATGGAAAACCCCCGTCAAAATCGGTGATTACGTTTTTGCAAAAAAAAGCCGGATATGAGTTTTTAATATGTGCTGATGGTGGTGCAAATACTGCTTTCAGATTAGGATTAAAACCTGATGTTATAATTGGAGATTTAGATTCCATTGAGGATGAAATAAAAAAGTATTTTGAAAAAGAAGTAATTGTAAAAAAAATAAATAGACAAAATGATACTGATGTTGAAAAATGTTTAAAGTTTGCTGTTAAAAAAAAATTCTCAAACGCCATTTTGCTTGCAGGAACCGGAGACAGATTGGACCATACAATTGCAAATCTTTCAATAGCACTAAAATATTTTGAAAAAATAAATGTGCAAATTCTACATCAAAAATCAATGCTCAAAATTATAACAAGCAAAAATAAAATTAAGACAACCATAGGAGAGCAAATTTCATTATTCGCTTTTGATGAGAAAACCTTATTTAGCTCCAAGGGTTTGAAGTATCCACTCAGAAATATTTCTTTGCCCTTTGGCAAAAAAGAAGGGGCAAGCAATGAGGCTATTACAAACGAAGTTGAAATTGATGTAAAAAACGGGAAAGCTTTTTTGATTAGAGAATTTAAAATTATGAAAGAATTTGGTTTCATTTAGTAGAGTTGACATATTAATCATTGTTGCATTTTTTGCAACTATTTTTACCGTTGGTTTTTATGCAGGTAGAAAGAAAAATAAAACCTCCGAAGATTATATTTTATCGGGAAGAAAGGTAGGGCTCTTTTTATTTGTTTTAACCAATGTTTCAACATGGTATGGTGGTATATTAGGAGTAGGAGAGTACACGTATAATTACGGTATTTCAAGTTGGTTTACTCAAGGGTTGCCTTATTATTTTTTCGCTTTTTTATTTGCAATATTTTTTGCAAAAAAAATCAGAAAATCAAACCTTGTAACAATTCCCGATAAAATTGAACAAATATACGGAAAAAAAGCTGCACTGCTTACTTCAGTGTTAATACTATTTTTAATTTCGCCGGCGCCATATATTTTAATGTTAAGTAATTTAATTACCCTGATATTCAAGATCAAAATAATGTGGGCAATTTTAATTTCCATAATTGCCACAGCTTCTTATTTATACTACAGTGGTTTTGCGGGGGATTTATTTACCGACGCAATTGAGTTTTTTGTAATGTTTGCCGGTTTTATTTTAATTGTGTTTTTTGCTTATACGGATTATGGTGGGATTGATTTTTTAGTATCCAATTTACCGTCTACTCATCTCACGTGTACCGGAGGAGCCTCAACAGTTTACGTAGTTGTATGGTTTTTAATTGCAATTTGGACCTTTGCCGATCCGGGATTTCATCAAAGGTGTAATTCCGCTAAAAATGCATCGATTGCAAAAAAGGGAATTTTAATTTCAATAATTTTTTGGGCATTGTTCGATTTTTTTACAACAACAACAGGTCTATATTCCAAAGCCATTTTACCCGAAATCAAAAATCCTGTTTTATCATTTCCGTTGCTGGCAGAGAAATTGCTTGCCGGCGGTTGGAAAGGATTATTTTATGCCGGTTTATTTGCTACAATTATTTCAACCTTAAATAGCTTCATGTTTTTAAGTGCAACTACATTCGGTAACGATTTAATTTTAAGATTAAAACCTCGTACAAGCGAAAAAGGAAAAATTAATGCTGTTAAGACCGGAATGGTTGTAACCGGTATAATTGCATTTGTAATTTCCGTTTCCTTTGATTCAGTTATAAATATTTGGTACACAGTCGGTTCCATTTGTATTCCGGGTATCATTTTGCTCATTATCGGTGCTTATTTCCCCAAATGGTCAATTTCACCTGATTTTGCTTTATCGGAAATTATTTTGGCATCTTTAACCGGTTTTATATTTTGGTTTTTAAAAGAAAAAAGTATGATTCCAGAATTTTATTCCGAATTGGAACCAATGTTTGTAGGTCTTTTATTTGCTTTAATGATTCATTTAATTGGAATTTACAAAAAGAAAAAAGTAAATTTTAATTATTGATAATAATATAGAAGAGAAAAAATGAAAGTTTTATTAACCGGAACAAACGGTTTTATCGGAAAGAATCTTTTATCGAAGTTAATACACGATTTCCCTGATTATGCGTTTAATATTTTAGTTAGAAAAGATGTTGAGTTAAGTGATAATCCTAAAATAAAGTATTTTAAAGTTAATTATTTAGATGTTGAAACAATCATAAATTCAGGAGCTCTTGAAAATGTTGAGTTGATTTTTCATGTTGCAGGGGTTACAAAATCACACACTTGGGAGGGTTTTGTAAAGGGTAATATCCGGCCGGTTGAAAATCTTTTGCTTGCAGTTAAAAAGATGCATCTTAAACTTAAAAGATTTGTTTTAATTTCTTCCCAATCGGCCGGCGGTCCAGCTGAATTTGAAGAGCATTTAAAATCCGAAACCGAAAGAGCAAATCCTTTTGACCAATATGGGAAAAGCAAATTAGCTGCGGAAAGAATAGTTGAAAGTTATGGGAGTGTTATTCCATACACAATAATTCGCCCTGCAGGAGTTTTTGGTCCCGGAGATGTTGATTTCCTTAAAATATTTCAAATGACGAAGACCGGAATTAGTGTTTATGCAGGAGTGAAAAATAAATGGGTTTCATTAATTTATGTTGAGGATTTAATTGAGGGGATTATTAAAGCTGCTTTTTCGGAAAATACGATAGGCAAAGTGTATAATATTTGCGAAGATAGACCGAGAACTTGGAAAGAAATTCATAATAAAATATTTGAAGTTGCAGGAAAGAAAAAAATTAATATATCTATTCCGTATTATCCTATTCTGTGGGCGTCGTATTTGGGAGATTTGTTTAGCCATTTAACCGGTAAGACAGGTATATTCAATAGTAACAAGATTTTATTATCAAAGCCCAAATATTGGATAGCTTCTAATGAGCGAGCAAAAAAGGATTTTGGTTTTGAAACAAAATATAAATTCGGTGAGGCAATCAAAAAAACTTACGAATGGTATCTTAAAAATCAATGGCTATGATAAAATTCACAAGAAAAACTATTATAAACATAAAAGCATTTGTGTGTTCGTGGCTTTTTTTGCAATTATAATTTTTGAACGAAATTAAAAATTGTCGGATAAAAAACTATTTCTGCAGAATTGTGTTATTGCAGGAAATAATTTTTGCAATTAACACAAAAGGTAAGGATTGTGCACAAATAATTAAAGGCATAATAGAATTTGAAAATTAGAAATTTCTTTCTAATTTTTTTCTGAAAAATAAAATCAGGTAAATAATAATTTGAAATCATAGATCAATTATTTAAGTTTATACTTAATGTTCTTTAAATTTTTGTTAAGGCAATGGGAATTCGGTGAAAATCCGAAACTGTACCCGCAACTGTGAACGTGTAAATGCCATCTATTTTGCCACTGTCCTGTATTTATCGGGATGGGAAGGCGGATTGGTGTAGCGAAAGTCAGGAGACCGGCCCGGTTTAATGTTGATAATCTTCGGGATTAAAGATTAATCAATAGTCAAATTATAAATTATTAATCCATCTCTCATTTTTGGCCAAAACCAGGTTGATTTTGGTGGCATAACATCTCCCTCCAAAGCAATATCGATGATATTTTCTATTGTAGGAGGCTTTAATAAAAAAGCAGCAAATGCATGTTTTGTTAAAACTTTTTTCTCAAAATATTCTTTTGGTTTTGTGTTTCTAATATATTCTATTCTATCCGTTTCAGTTGGATTATTTATTCCGAATATTTTTTCAAAAATAAATTTTTGAATTATATAAGAATCCACATGATTAACGGTTGCATTACCCGGATAAATCTTCAACCGCAAATCATACCATCGGTTGGTTAGAAACATCGATAAGCCATTGGGATTAAATTCATCAGATATTTTGACGTCGAAATAATTTGTGAGTTTATTAAGAAAAGTTATTTCATTAATGTTTGCGGGGTCAAGTAATAAACGGTTACAACATCCCGTATGCAATTCAAGACTTGAGAAAGCAGTGGCAAGAAAGTATTTACAACCGGAGTTTAAAGCAGCTGCAGCACGATGGTGCCCGTCAACAATATACAAATGTTTAATTTTCGAAAATGCGTTTTCTATTGAAGAATTTCTTTTTGTTTCAATCTTAAATATTTTATGGTTGATATTATTTTCATCGTAAAAATCATATAAAAGTTTTGATTGTTTTAGTATATCCTTTTTTAATTTAACAATTAATTCGGAATGGGTATGCATAAGATAAACCTGACCGGTTTGCACCGATGTAGTTTTTATGTGATTTGTTCTGTCAGCCTCTTTTATTTTTCGGGTTAATTCATGTTTCAATATTTTATTGCAACGATATTCTTCGGTTGAAAACAAACCGGTAATTCCGATTTGTGTTTTTGATTCTGTCGTTATCTGGTACAGGTAAAAAGATTTTTCCTCGTCAAGAAATAAAAGTTTTTTCCGAAGGAAATCTTCAAAATTACTCTTTGCTCTTGAATAGACTTCATTACTATAAATTTTATCGTTATCGAAGTAAACATCAGATCGGGTAACAGATAAAAAAGAAAACGGATTGTTTGAAAGAATACTTGAAGCTTCCGGTCGAGAAACAATATCGTAAGGTGGAGAGGAAATTTCTTCTGCAAAATTTTTTTCCTGTGGTCGAATTGCTTTTAAAGGTTTTATGATTGCCATAACAAATAAAATTAAATTGAAAAATAAAATCAGAAAATTAAAAAATAAATTAAAGATAAAAATGGAAAAAGGAATAATAATAATTTATACCGGAAACGGAAAAGGGAAAACATCAGCAGCCCTTGGGGCGGTTGTTCGTACGATAGGAAGCGGAGGCAAAGTTGCTTATTTGCAATTTATGAAAGGAAATGTTGAAAGCGGTGAAAGAAAGTTTTTTGCAAGTATTGCCGCTGTAGATGTTTATACATTTGGTGTAGGGTGGTATAAGAACCAAGACGAAAAGGAAAAACAAATTCTCAAAGCAAAGGATGGCCTTCAAAAAGCATTAATGTTGTTGAAAAGTAAGGAATATGATTTGATTGTTTTAGATGAAATTAATTATGTGTTGGATTACGAGCTTTTGCAACCCGAAGATTTGATTGCCTTAATAGAGCACAGAGAAAAAACAAATTTAATCCTGACGGGAAGAAATGCTAAAAAAGAAATAGTCGAGATTGCTGATACTGTATCCGAAATAAAGGAAATTAAGCATGCTTTTCGGGCAGGAATACCGGCATTAAAAGGAATTGACTTTTGATGAACAAATGTAAAACTATCATGATTCAAGGAACCGGTAGTAATGTTGGTAAATCGATTATCGTGACCGGATTATGCAGAATACTAAAAGAGGATGGATTCCGTGTTGCACCTTTCAAAGCTCAGAATATGTCATTGAATTCTTTTGTTACGAAAAAAGGACTTGAGATGGGACGTGCACAAGTCACTCAAGCAATTGCTGCAAAAGTTGAACCGGATGTACGGATGAATCCTGTTTTACTTAAGCCCAACAGTGATAACGGTTCTCAAGTTATTTTAAATGGGAAACCAATTGGAAATTTTAAAGCGAAAAATTTTTATCAAAGTAAGAAAAAATTGCTTGCAGAAGCATTAAAGGCATTTAATTCACTTGCTCAAGAAAATGAGATTATTGTTTTGGAAGGTGCAGGTTCATGTGCAGAGATTAACTTACGGGAAAACGATATTGTAAATATGGGAATGGCACAGGCTATTCATGCACCGGTGTTAATTGTTGGTGATATTGATAAAGGCGGAGTATTTGCTCATTTTATAGGTACTTATGAAGTACTTGATATTAAAGATCAGAATCTTATCAAAGGATTCCTGATCAATAAATTCAGGGGTGATAAGAGTTTGTTGAATTCGGCAATCGATTTTGTAACTAAGCGTACGAATGTTCCGATTCTGGGAATTCTTGATTGGATGCATGATCTAAAATTGCCGGAAGAAGATTCTGTAGAATATTCGAAAAAACTGGGAAAGGTTGCTTTCAGTGAAGAATGCACTATAAATATTGCTGTAATTGCTTTACCGCATATGTCTAATTTTACTGATTTTGATCCGTTTGAAATTGAAGCAGATGTTAATATAACATTTATCAATTCAACCGATGAAATTGAAAAATTTGATGTGATTATTATTCCGGGCACAAAAAATACTATAGCGGATTACTTATTCTTAGAGCAAAAAGGTTTTGTTGAAGTGATACGAAGAATAGCTGATGAAAAAAGAATTGTCGGAATTTGTGGTGGTTATCAAATTTTGGGAAAAGAAATATGCGATCCAAAATCTATTGAATCAGCCACTAAAAAAATAGAAGCGCTCGCGTTGTTAAATCACTCAACCGAAATTGTGAAAGAAAAATATTTATCCCAAACAAAAGCGATCATTCAAGATACTGCTATGAATATTAAAGGTTATGAAATTCACCACGGGCAAACTATTTCGAAAGATAAATCTTTTATCGTTAATAGTAAAAGTGAGTCTATAGGAACAGTAAATAAAAATGGAAATATTTGGGGTACCTATTTACATGGGGTTTTTGAAAACGATAACTTTAGGAATTTTTTTCTTAACGATATTCGTTTGGAAAAGGGGAAGGAAAAGAAATTTAGTTTTTTTACAATAGAAAACGAATTAGACAAATTGACTAGTCTTTTACGAAAGAATCTTGACATGGAAAAAATTTATAGAATTATAGGTGTTAAATGATTGATAATCATGGTGGAAATATTTACGACTTTGCAAAAAAAAATGGGATTTATGAGGAGGATATTATTGATTTCAGTTCCAATGTAAATTGGATTATTGATATGAATAATGCTTTTAATATAATTGAAAATTCAATTATGAAAATTAGAAATTATCCTGATATAAACTATACTTTGGCCAAAGCGAGATTAGCAAATTATTTTAATGTAGAGCGAAATCAAATAGTTCTTGGGAATGGTTCGGCAGAGTTGATTTTCTTATTATCACAAATACTAAAAAATAAAAATGTTTTAATAATTGAACCGAATTTTTCGGAGTATCAAAAAGCTGCAAAATGTTTGAAATTAAATGTTGACCAAATTGTCGGGCGAGAGAATAATAATTTTAAACCCACCAACGAGGAAATAATTTTTTCCACTGTGGAAAATAGTAGTGTGTTTTTGTCGAGTCCGAACAATCCTGTGGGCTATACATTTTCCATCACCGAAATAGAAGAATTATTAAATAGTTTTAAAACTAAAAAATCGACATTAATTTTAGATTTGGCGTTTGCCGATTTTGATTCGGAAGTAGATTACGCAGAAATTAATGCATTGATAAATGAGTATGATAATTTATTTATTCTTCGGTCTTTAACGAAGAGTCTGTCAATTGCAGGTATCCGATTAGGAATATTGCTTTCAAACGAAAAGAATATTGAGAAAATTAAAACAAAAACACCTCCGTGGAATGTAAATATTTTTGCAGCTGAGATTGCAGAAAATATTTCCGTCTTCAAGGGAGAAACTATTTCAAGTTTAAAGAAAATATCTTCTTTGAAAGAAGAATTTTTTAATCGTCTATCTGAAATAAATTCATTGAAAATATTTAAAAGTAATGCTAACTATTTTTTAATAAAAATTTTAACCGGTTCAAACGTTTTTGATTTGCAAAACTATTTGACCGATAAAAAAATATTAATTAGGAATTGTTCTAATTATGAAGGGCTTTCCGATAAGTATTTTAGATGTGCTATCAGAAGTTCAGAAGAAAATATGCAATTAATAACTTTGCTGAAAGAGTTTTTTGGTGAGTGAGTTGTTACAAAATATCAACAATCCGGCAATTATACTTTTGCTTGCTGTTATTTTGGATTTTTTGATTGGCGATCCGGAATATAAATTTCATCCGATACGCTTAATTGGATATTTGATAAATCGGTTGGAAAGATTTTTTCGTAGAATTACTAACAATCAAAGATTTAACGGGTTTGTATTTTTAATAGTTATTGTTGTTACGGTTTTGTTGTTTGCATATTACCTGACTAATCTTTGGTGGCCTTTCGATTTGTTTCTGGTTTACTCTTCATTAGCTGTAAAAGATTTAAGAGATAAAGCTTCTGAAATTGAAGAATTGCTTTCGGTGAAAAACATTACTGAAGCCCGAAAATCTTTATCAATGATTGTTGGACGAGACACTGAAGACTTAGACGAAAAAGAAATAGCTAGAGCGACTATTGAAACGGTTGCGGAAAACTTTACCGATGGAATTGTGTCCCCTATCTTTTGGTATGCAATTGGCGGGACGCCCTTTATGCTTGCTTATAAAGCTGTTAATACATTGGATTCAATGGTGGGTTATAAGAATCAAGAATATAAGGATTTCGGGTTTGCTTCGGCAAAGATTGATGATTTTCTGAATTTTCTGCCCGCACGATTGACTTATTTTTTAATACCACTTAGTGGCTTATTTTTAAGGTTAAATTATTTAAGGTCAATAAAAATCGGTTTGCGCGACGGACAAAAAAATCCGAGTCCGAATTCAGGAATTTCCGAGGCATTAGTTGCCGGCTTGCTTGGGATACAATTGGGAGGTACTAATTTTTATTTTGGAGAGAAATTTGATAAACCGAAAATTGGAGATGCAACAAAAGAAATTGAAATTGATGATATAGGTAACTCTATAAATATTGTTTATACAGGGACATTATTTTTAACAATATTTGTTTTACTGATTTTAACTATTAGCGGTTAAATTCATGTTCGTGATAAAAAACTTGGAGAATGTAAATGAATAAAATAATTTTTATAACAGGTGGTGCAAGGTCGGGGAAAAGCATATTTGCCGAAAGATTGGCTGTAGAATTTTATTGCAAGTTAAATATTGCTAATAAAATTGCATATGTAGCAACAGCTGTGAGAACCGATCCCGAATTTGAGGAAAGAATAAAATTGCATCAGGAAAGGCGGGGTGATGATTTTATAACATACGAAGAACCATTGGAAATCGGAGTTCAATTCGAAAAAATTTTTAATAAGCATCAGATTTTTATTTTGGAATGTTTGCCCACATGGTTAGGAAATATATATTTCACTGAAAAAGAAAGAAAGGATAAAACAATTAAGGCCGATATAAGTAATGTTTTAAGTTTATTTTCAGGAAAGTTCGATACAAGCGGTAATAACCAAGTTGAAGAAATTATAACGGATCTAAAGTTAGGTAGAATTAAAAAGAATAATTTCTTTGATGTTAAAGAATCGGATAAGGTGTTGATTGTTATCAGTAATGAAGTAGGAATGGGGCTTGTGCCCGAAGATGCTGTAAATCGTGAGTTTAGAGATGATTTGGGGAATATTAATAAAAGGGTTTCAGCTGTTTCGGATCATTCTTTTTTATGTGTAGCCGGAAATATTTTAATGTTAAAATAAATGGAGAAAAGATGAAATTTAAAATTGAAAAAAGAGAAAAAGGGTTGAGTGAAAAAATTCAACATAAAATTGATTTTTTGACAAAACCCATAGGAGCGCTTGGGAAATTAGAAAAAATTGCAAAACATATATCTGAAATTCAAAATACTCTAGAGCCGAAACTCGAAAAACCAACAATAGTGGTGGTGGCTGCTGATCATGGAATTGCAAAGGAAGGAGTTAGTCCATATCCGCAAGAAGTTACATACCAAATGGTGTTAAATTTTTTAAATGGTGGTGCCGGTATAAATGTGTTTGCACGACAACATCAAATTGAAGTAAAAGTAGTTGATGCCGGCGTTAATTTTGATTTCCTAAATCAAGATGAATTAATTGATGCAAAGGTATCGAAAGGAACAAAAAATATTTTGCTGGAACCGGCTATGTCGATGCAACAATGCGAAATTGCAATTTCAAAAGGGGCAGAGATTGTTTCGGAATTGGGAAAGGCCGGTTGCAATGTAATTGGTTTTGGGGAAATGGGAATTGGGAATACTTCATCCGCGGCTCTAATATTAAGTGAGATTGCAAATCTTCCAATTGAAGATTGTGTGGGACGTGGTGCGGGTTTGGATGATGAGGGACTGAAAAGAAAAAACAAACTTTTAACTGAAATTAAAAGCAAACATAAAATTAGCAATTCTATTGAGGTGTTGCAGAAATTTGGCGGATTCGAAATTGCAGAAATATGCGGTGGAATGCTTAAAGCGGCAGAAATGAAAATGATTATTCTGGTTGACGGTTTTATTGCAACATCGGCTTTTTTAATTGCACACAGCTTATATCCTGATATTATTGATTATTCAATTTTTTGCCACAAATCAAATGAGCATGCACATAAGGAAATGTTTAGGTTTTTAGGGGCAGAGCCCTTACTTGATTTAGGGTTGCGTTTAGGAGAAGGAACCGGCGCTGCAATAGCTTATCCGATAATTGAATCGGCAGTAAAAATGATTAATGAGATGGCTAGTTTTGAATCGGCAAACGTGAGTAATAAAATTGATTAAGCTCTATCACAAATTATTTTCGGCAATTGCATTCTTTTCGCGCTTGCCTGTTCCACCGAATATTGAATTTAAATTTGCCGGAAATGGAGATGCAGTGGTATTATTGCCCGTTGTGGGACTTGTGCTTTCATTAATTGGTTCATTTTTGTATTCAGTGATGATTTTGTATTTGCCGGAAATCCTAGCAATTATTTTTACTCTTTCTCTAATGATTTTAATTTCAGGTGCAATTCATGAAGACGGACTGGCAGATTTCTTTGACGGGTTTGGCGGCGGATGGGAAAAGAAACAAATCCTATCAATAATGACGGATTCGTCAATTGGAACTTATGGGGTTTTGGCCCTGTTGATTTCGTTTCTAAGTAAGATTGTGATTTTTAATTTACTTGATTCGTCATTGTTTATTGTAACGTTAATTTTAACTTCGGTTATTAGCAGAGGTTTTGCTGTTAGTTTAATGTTCGATATGGATTATGTTAAAAAAAATGAAAAATCAAAAGCGAAAGGAATGACAAAAAAAATGTCAAATGCTGAGTTGATTTTTATTCTTGTGTTTTCTCTGATATGTTCAACAATTTTTAACAATTACTATATTCTACTAATTTTTCCTCTCTTATTTTTATTTCGAATTTATTTCAAGAAGAAATTGATGAAAAAAATAGGTGGATATACCGGTGATTGTTTGGGGGCATTTCAGCAGTTATCTGAATTAGTAATTTTAATCGCTGTTTTAATTATAAACCATAATAGTTTAATGTTAAAAATTTTCTGATGAAGATAATTTTAATCAGACATACAAGTGTAATAGACAATAAAAGATGTTACGGGGAAAGTGAAGTCTCGCTTTCGCATACTTTTAGAGAAGAAAAAAAACGGATAGAAAAAAAAATAAAAAGGTATCAGGA
>CAZCBD010000024.1:3947-21603 GCA_964496755.1 uncultured Melioribacteraceae bacterium | reverse complement strand
TACAATGAATACTATGTTATTGAAAGATTAATTGAAAGTGTTTGCAACTTCGATTATCCAAAAGAAAAACTTGAAATCCAAGTACTTGACGATTCGACCGATGAAACAAAAAAACTGGTTGCAAAAATTGTTACGAAAAAACAAAAACAGGGATTCGACATCAAGCAAATTTGCCGAACTAACCGCAAAGGTTTCAAAGCCGGGGCCTTAAAATACGGACTAAATTTAGCAAAAGGAGAATTCATAGCCATTTTTGATGCCGACTTCATTCCCCGAAAAGATTTTCTTACAAAAACTCTCCCCTATTTTTCTAATAAAAAAATTGGTTTGGTTCAAACCAGATGGGAACATTTGAATGAAGAATATTCATTGCTCACACAAGTTCAGGCTTTTGCACTAAACGGTCATTTTGTAATCGAACAATCCGTTCGAAATAAATCCGGACATTTTATAAATTTTAACGGCACCGGTGGAATTTGGAGAAAAAAAACCATTCTTGATGCCGGTAATTGGCACGCCGATACACTAACTGAAGATTTGGATCTCAGTTATCGTGCACAACTTAAAGGTTGGAAATTTATTTTTTTAAAAGATTTTACCAGCCCTGCAGAATTACCTTCTGAAATTAACGCATTAAAAGCACAGCAATTCAGATGGACAAAAGGAGCAATCGAAACAGCTAAAAAAATTCTACCGTTACTTTGGAAATCGGATTTCCCACTCGGCATAAAATTGCAATCAACTTTTCATCTTACAAATAATTTGGTGTTTCCATTTATTTTAATTGCCGGAATTCTAAATGTGCCGATGATATTTATAAAAAAATCAGGCGCATACGACTCTCTATTCAATTTTATGTCGATATTTATTCTTGCTTTTATCAGTAGTTTTTTATTTTATTTTTATGCACAAAGAAAAATTTATAAAAATTGGAAAAAGAAAATATTATACTTTCCTGCTTTTATGGCCGGTACTATGGGACTGGCGTTAAATAACACAAAAGCAGTAATAGAAGGTATTATAAATAAAAAAAGTGAGTTCGTAAGAACTCCGAAATTCAAAATTATAAATAAAAACGATTCATGGTTTAACAATAAATACTTAGCTAAGCGAAAATTAAAGGTTGAAAATTATATAGAAATGTTCTTAACTTTTTATTGTTTTATGGGAGTTGTAATTTCTTGTGTGTATTTCGAATTAGCAGCTTTACCGTTTCACTTGCTTTTCTTTTTAGGATTCGGTTCTATTAGTTTACTCTCATTTAAACATGCCAAAATAAAAAAATAAAATTGAGGAAAAATGGATAAGCTGGCTTTAATATACGAATTCAACAAATCGTCCCCTTTGTTTGCATATGTTGCTCAAATTGAATTGGAAAACAACAATGTTGATAAGGCACTTGAAATTTTGGAAACCGGTTTAAAACTTTACCCCGATTATTCTACCGGACTTATTATATATTCCAAAGCCTTATCTATGATAGGTGATTTTGAAAATGCTAAAACAATTCTTAAAAAAGCAACTAATATTATTGACTCAAACGAAACCTATGATTTTTATTTAAATGAATTTGAAAAATTCAAAAAAAACAATGAAATGCTTAAAGGTAGTAGAAGAATAAATTTTCTTGACGAAACTTTTGAAACCACACAATTAACTACCGAAGAATCGACGATAAACAATAAAGCAACCTCTGCATCCGAAAATGAACTTTCTTTTAATGAAGATGAAAAATCATTAAATCAAATTGTTGAACAAACAATTGATAACCTTGAAAACACCGAAATATTAAACAAAGAAAATAACACTGAAAATACTATTAACAAATCGATTGCAACAGAAGAAAATTCACAAGATGATATTGAAACTCCGGATGATATTGAAGCTCAAAATGATATTGAAACTCCGGATGATATTGAAAAATTGGTCGATAAACTTGAAGAAGCGAAGATGCCTCCGCCGCCAATTGAAGAAATAAAAGAAGAGCCAACCGAAGAAAATGAGGATAATAAAGAAATTATTTCCGAAACACTTGCCGGCATTTATTTTGCACAGGGAAACTTGGAAGAAGCTTTATCAATCTACGAAAAATTAATTTTGCACCAACCTGAAAAAGCCGCATTCTTTAAAAAACGCGTTGCCGAAATAAAAGAATTAATTGAAAGCGGAGAAGAATTTTAATGTCCGAATTTATACCGACGTTAGAATTTTTAACCTTAAATAAATTAACCCCAAGCTTTTATAAAAGAGACACTCTTATTGTTGCTAAAGATTTATTAAATAAATTTTTTGTGCGGAAATTAAATGATTCTTTTTGCATATTAAAAATTGTTGAAGTTGAAGCTTACGTGGGAAACTGCGACCAAGCCGCACATTCCTTTATCGGACAAACCCAAAGAAACAATGTAATGTTTCAAACAGGCGGACAATTATATGTTTATTTTACCTACGGAATGCACTATTGCCTGAATGTAGTTACATCTACCGAAGGGATTGGAGATGCGGTTTTAATAAGAGCTATGCAACCTTTAAATTGTTTTGATATTTTAAGTTTAAATAGATTTAACACTAAAGAACCAACACATCAGCAAATCAAAAACTTAGCCAACGGACCCGCAAAAATTTGCCAAGCATTAAATATTTCAAAAAATGAAAATGGCATTGATCTTCAAAGTGATTTCATTTTTTTATCAAATAACAAATTGCTTTTGCCGGAAGAAATAATTCAAACTAAAAGAATCGGAATTAAAAAATCTGTAGATTTGCCTTGGAGATTTTATATTAAAAACAATCCCTATATTTCAAAAAAATGAATCGACAAAAAAAAATATTGATTATACGTACCGATAGAATTGGTGATGTTGTTTTAACTTTACCGCTTGCAAAAATTCTAAAATCACATTTCCCCAATGCAATGGTTACGTATTTAATAAATGAATACACTTCCGCTGTTTTTTTTAATCACCCGCATGTGGATAAAATCATAACAATTCCAGCTAATAAAAGTCTCACAATTTCAGAGCTGAAACAAATTATTAAAAAAAACAATTTCGATATCTGCATTAATGTTTCTCCCAAATTTAGTAACGCCTTATCTGTCTTTTTATCCGGAATTAAAACACGAATCGGAACAGGATATCGATGGTATTCTTTTTTGTTTAACAAAAGAATTTATGAACATCGCAAAGATGCCAAGTTTAACGAACTTGAATACAATATACATTTACTAAACAAATTAGGAATTAATGAAAATGTAAATAAATCCAATGTAGTCTTTGGAATACAATCCGATAAAAATTCTGAACAACAAGTTCAAAATACTTTTTCCGAATTGAACATTGATTCCACAAAAAAGAATTTAATAATCCACCCGGGAAGCCGCGGAAGCTCTGTGGATTGGCCTTTTCAGCGATTTAAGGAATTAGTTAATTTATTGGCACATGAATTGGACTTTAATATATTTTTAACAGGCTCAAAAAAAGAAACTGACATGTGTGAGAAATTAAAATATGGAAAAAATACTTTCAATCTATCCGGTAAGTTTAATTTAAAAGAATTTATTTCACTAATTAACTTATCGGATTTATTAATTTCCAATTCCACCGGACCTATTCATATTGCTGCGGCTCTTAATAAAAATGTCATTGGTTTTTATCCCAAAGTACCGCAACTATCGGCAAAGCGATGGGGGCCTTACACAAATAAAGCTATAATATTTGAACCTGAAATAGATTGCTCAAATTGCACACGTAAAAAATGCGAAGAATTGAATTGCATGAATTCAATTCTTCCGGAAAAAGTATTTTCCGAAATCAAAAAAATAATCGGATAAAAAAATGAAACCAATTAAATTATTAATATCGACTTTATTTATTCTAACTTGTTTTATTCAAGCTCAAAATAAATTCAGAAAACTTTCCAATCAGGCTTTCGATGTTGGAGAGAAATTAACCTTCGAAGTAAGTTACGGCTTTGTTACTGCCGGTATTGCCGAAATGGAAATTCCCAAAATGAAAAGAATATCGGGAAGAAATGCTTATCAAATAACATTTAAAGTTAATTCGGTTTCAGCATTCGATTCCTTCTATAAAGTACGTGATAAATACCTCACCTATTTAGATGCTGAAGGTTTATTTCCATGGAGATTTGAACAACACATCCGCGAAGGAGGATTTTCACGAGACTTTTCGGCTTTCTTTGACCAAAAAAGAAAAATTGCCCACACAAGCGAAGGGAAACATAAAATACCAAAATACGTCCAAGATATTGTTTCCGCTTTTTATTATGTACGCACACAAGATTTTTCCAATTTCAAAAAAGGCGACAAAATTGAGTTAGCTAATTTTTATAAAGACAAAACTTACCCTTTGGAAGTTGTTTACCACGGAACCGAAACCGTTGAAGTTCAAGCGGGCAAATTTGATTGCATAATTGTTGAACCTTTAGTGGCAAAAGGCGGCCTATTTAAAAGTGAAGGTAATATTTTAATTTGGCTAACTAATGATAAGAATAAAATTCCGGTAAAAGTTAAAACAAAAATTATTATAGGCGACATTTATGCGGAACTTATCAAATATAAAGGGTTAAAAAATTAAATCTTATTCTACTTTTAATAATTTAATTCAATAAAAAAAGTACTTATCTTTGGAGATTAAGTAAAAATATTTATTGGATTATGAATACGGAAAATAATTATCAACCCGACGAAAAAAATAAAGTTTTTAATATCTACCAATTAGTACCCGCTATCTCAACCGTTAAAGCTAGTATTCTCGGTTTATTAGGAATATTTTTTCTATATCAGCTTGGCGGTGGAATATTAAGCTTAATTGCTTTTGGTCTCAACATGGAATCAGCAAACCCTAACGCTGTACGCTTAATGACAGCTGCCGGTCAAATTTTATTGATATTATTACCCACTCTTTTACTTACAAAAAGCATTTATAAAAATATCACAATTGCTTTGCGAGTTAAATTCCCAACTTCTCTTGAAATTTTAATTTTCGTTTTAGGTTTAATTATTCTTACTCCATTGATGCAATCTTACCTATTTATTCAATCTTATGTAATCAACTTAATTGCAGAACAATCGCATTTGATAAACGAAATAAAAAACGCATTGGATAAAATAGATTCAATGCTAAATGCAACTTATAAAACAATTTTAACCGGAAACAATTTTGCTGAAGTTATATTGATTGTTTTTATTATTGCAATTGTTCCGGCCTTTTGCGAAGAATTCTTTTTTAGAGGCTACGTACAAACAGGATTCGAATACAAATATAAAGGATTAAAGGGCATTGCCCTAACAGCTTTGTTTTTCTCCTTATATCACCTTAGCCCGTATTTATTTATTCCCTTAGCAGCACTCGGTTTTTACTTGGGATATGCCGTGCATAAAAGCAATTCGATTTTTATCGGAGTTATTCTCCACTTTCTAAATAATTTTTTTTCCTACTTAATGTTTCTGATCTTTGGAGAAGAAGAACTTGCAACTCCGGCTATTAGTGATACAACTTTAATTATTCCTCAGTTATTACTATTCACCTTGCTTTTAATTGTCTTTTTTATTTTTATCTTTTTAGTGCGACAATATTATAAACGCAAAAAAAGCTCAGGAGGAAAAAATGATTTGCCCTAAGTGTGAATACGAATATATTGACGGCATCAAAACATGCCCCGATTGCAATAAACAATTAATTCCGGTTAATGAATTCCAAGGTAAACTGGTCAATCCTTCCGATTGGATTATAGTCCACACTACCGACGAATTGTTTAAGGCTGAAATGTTTTCGGCAAATTTAAACGGAAGTAATATCGAAACATTAATTATAAATCAAAAAGATTCAAGCTATCCTTTGGTTGGAGATTTATCCGTCGTAAAAGTTTTGGTAAAAAAATCCGATGCCGAAAATGCAGTTGAAATTATTCAAGATATTCTATCAAAAAATGGAGATGATTCCAAATAATGAAGTTCGAAAACAGTTTAACCAGAATTTTAGTCGCAATTATTTTTATACCCGTATTGTTAGCTGCCAGTTATTTCGGTGAAATTTATTTTTTAATTTTCAACCTGCTAATTGGCACAGCCGGTTTTTTTGAACTGAAAAGAATGTTGTTAAAAAAGAATATTTTTATTGGCAATCTTCCTTTAGCCGCATCATTATTACTTATTCTGAATGCATACTATAAATTTAACAATGTTAGCAATATATTTCTAATGTCTCTTGTTTTAATTTTAATTTTCGAACTTTTTAACAATAGAGAAAGCGCTATTCATAATTTAGGCGGAAATTTTTTAGCCGTGTTTTATCCCGGGTTTTTACTATCAATTATTATTTATCTTCGTGATCTATTTGGCACCGGTTATCAAGGCGGATTATTAATTATAACCATATTCATTAGCATTTGGATGTGCGATAGTGGTGCATATTTCATTGGAAGCGCAATTGGCAAACATAAATTGTTTCCGCGCGTTAGCCCGAAAAAAAGCTGGGAAGGAGCCGCTGCAGGTTTAATTTTCGGAATACTGGGAACCGTTTTATCTAAAATAATTATTGTCGATTTTCTTACATGGAGTGATGCTATTGTTATCGGCTCTATTGTTGGCACTTTCGGGCAAATCGGCGATTTAATTGAAAGTTTATTAAAACGAGACGCTCAAATAAAAGATTCCTCAAATATCATCCCCGGGCATGGAGGAATTCTCGATCGTTTCGATTCATTTTTTATAAGTGCACCTTTAATTTATTTTTATTTCCGGAATTTTTATTAAACTAACGTTAAAAATGTGAAAGGGAGAAAATGAGCACTCCAACAGCAACAAAAAAGGTTTCTGTTATTACCTTAGGCTGTTCAAAAAACACTGTGGATTCAGAACGATTATTGAATTTGCTAAATGAAAACGGAATTGAACTAACTAAAAAAACCGACGATGCAAACATCATTATTATAAACACTTGCGGATTTATTGAAGCTGCAAAACAAGAATCTATCAATACAATACTTTCTGCATGTGAAATGAAAAATGAATACAATGTGGAAAAAGTTTATGTGTTCGGTTGTCTTTCGGAACGTTATAAAACCGAATTGGAAAAAGAAATCCCGGAAGTCGATTTGTTCTTCGGATTGGAAGCCTATCAAGATATTTTAGAATCAATTAAACCCGATTACAAAAAAGAATTAACCGGCGAAAGATTTTTATCTACTCCTAAACATTACGCCTATTTAAAAATCTCGGAAGGATGCAATAACGGATGCTCTTTTTGCGCCATTCCTTTAATTCGCGGCAAACATCGCAGCACCCCGATTGAAACCCTTGTTGAAGAAGCTACAAACCTTGCAAATAAAGGTGTTAAAGAATTAATTATAATCGGACAAGACACTACTTATTATGGATTAGATATTTACAAGAAACGCACTATTTCCAAATTGTTGGAAGAACTTTCGAAAATTGAAGGAATTGAATGGATACGTTTGCTTTATACCTACCCTTCAAATTTCCCGATTGATTTACTCGAAACTATTAAATGCAACCCAAAAATCTGTTCTTATATTGACATTCCTTTGCAACACATTTCTAACAATGTTTTATCTTCAATGGACAGAAAGATTTCTGCCGAACAAACAAAGGCATTAATATCTTTACTTCGCGATTCGATTCCCAACATAAAAATCAGAACAACTTTTATTGTCGGCTATCCAACCGAAACGGAAAAAGATTTTAAAGAACTCTTGCAATTCATAGAAGACACCCAATTTGATAGAGTCGGCGCTTTTACCTACTCAGTTGAAGAAGACACAAAAAGCTTTAAACTGGGCGATCCTATTACCGAAGCGGAAAAACAAAACAGACTAAACCAATTAATGGAGCTTCAGCAAAATATTTCTGCCGACCTAAATGAAAAAAGAATTGGCGAAATATTGAAAGTTATTGTAGATTCATTGGAAGGCAATTATTTCGTTTGTCGCTCCGAATTCGAATCGCCCGAAGTTGACGGTGAAATTCTAATCGAAAAATCGGCTAATCTGAAAATCGGAGAATTTTACGAAGCAGAGATAATTGACAGCAACGAGTATGATTTGTATGCAAAAATAACATAGAGAATTTTATGAAAAAGCTTATTATAATATTTTTCATTTTATTTAATATTTTTTCAGCTCAAAGTAATTTTGACGACAATGTTTTGCCAAAATTCAACATCGACATCATTAACAGACAAAAAAATAATAATGAAACTTTACTTGATGTATTTATACAAATACCTTATTCAAATTTAAGGTTTGTTAAAAACGATAATATTTATTCATCTCACTTTAATATTGAACTGGTTTTTATTGATGAAACAACTAATAATGTTCTACAAAATATTTCGTGGGTCGAAGAGGTAAAAACAAAAAATACCGAACAAACCAATTCAGTATCCAGTTTTAAATTAAGCTTAAAAAAAATTTCCATCCCTCCGGGAACTTATAGAATTGTTTGTAATTTGGAAGATTTGGAATCACATAAAGTTGCATCTTTTGATTCGAAATTTACTGTCAGAAATTTCAATTCCACTCTTTATGCAAGCGACATTTTATTAATAAATACAGATCCCGATTACCATGTAAAAAATAAATTATTACCCAATATCTCAAGAATAATTCCATACGGAAATAAAGTAATAAAAGGGTTTTATGAAATTTATTCGTTAACCGATACGACATTAAATGTTAAATATCTGATTCAAAAAAATAACAAAAAAATTTTAGCTGAAATTGAATCCAAGCTGGATATCAAGAAAGGAAAAAATAATTTTATACCCGTTATTCCTGATACAGGTTTGCAATTGGGCAAGTACACATTAAAAGCAATAATTACAACACTTAACAATAAAACTGTTGCTGTTATTCGCAAAAGTTTTAAATATGTTATCGGTGACTTTGCTATTCCTATTGACAGTTTGGATACCGCTATCAGACAGATGGAATTTATAACAAATGCCGACGAACAAGAATATTTATTGAATGCCCCAACGTATTCTGAAAAAGTCAATCGGTTTCTTGCCTTTTGGAAATCAAAAGACCCTACACCCGAAACAACTTACAACGAAGTGTTAATTGAATATTTTAGAAGAGTCCAATTTGCAAATAACACCTTTACCGGATATAAAGAAGGCTGGCGCTCTGATATGGGAATGATATACATTACCCTTGGCCCTCCCGACGAAGTGGAACGTCACCCGATGGACGGCGCTAATTACCCTTATGAAGTTTGGAGCTATTCAAGAATTAATCGTGCTTTCGTTTTTATAGATAGAACAGGTTTCGGTGATTACAAATTACAAAACACCAATTATTACGATTGGAGTAAATTTAGAATGTAAGGAATTTTATGGTACTGACAATTACTCTTAACCCGCTTTTGGAAAAAAGATATGAAGTGGAAAACTTCAACAAAGGTGAATTAACAAAATCGAATAAAACATATTTTACTGCCGGCGGCAAAGGCATAAACGTAAGTCGCCAATTAAATAACCTCGGCATTAAAAATCAGGCATTAACTTTTTTAGGCGGAAATACCGGAAAAATTCTACGTTCCGTTTTAACCGATGAAAAAATAAATTTTGTAGTTTCATCAACTAGATCCAATACGCGCGAATCGGTTTTAATTCTCGATAAAAAAAATCGAAATGTAACAACCTTAATGGAAAGCTCTCCGATTCTATCAAAACAGGATGCGCTTGAGTTAAAGTCGAAACTAAAAAAAATGATTCAAAACGTAACAATAGTTGTTTTATCAGGAAGCTCTCCTTCAGAATATGCCGATTCAATTTTTCCATATGCAATTGAATTAGCAAACCAAAATGATAAAATTGTAATTTTAGATACCTATGGCAAACATTTAAAAAGTTGTTTCGAGAAAAAACCCATGATTACTCATCAAAATGTTTTCGAAATAGAATCTTCATTTAACATCAAAATAAATTCGGAAAAAGATAAAATTAATTATCTGAAATCACTTTATGATAGCGGCATAAAAATCTCATTTTTAACCGACGGAGCCAATCCCGCTTATGTTTGCAAATTCGGTTTTATTTATAAAATTGTTCCACCCAAAATTAATGCCGTAGATTCAACTGGTTGTGGCGATGCATTTATTGCCGGTGTGGCATACGGCTTAGAAAAATCAATGGTTTTTGAAGATATTCTGGAATTCTCTACCCAACTGTCTGTTGCCAATGCTTTAAGTTTTGAAACTTGTAATGTTGATATTAATAGTGCTAATTCAATTAAAGATTTTAAAATTGAAGAAATAGGAAACAAAATGAAATTAATAGATGATAGTCCGAATTATTAAAATATCATTTCTTCTTTCTTTTTGTTTTTTTATTGTAAATGCACAAAACAAAATTAAATTCAGTGGAAATAAAATTTTTTCTTCCGAACAATTATCCAGAATCTCCGGTTTAGATTCGTCAACAGACTTTCCAGATTCTTTATTGCAAAGTGCAGAACATAAATTAAATGAATTTATGTTTAACCTCGGATATTTTAATTTTAAAATAATTTTTTCAAAAAATCAAAATAACTTATTTGCACTTGTTACCGAAGGCGAACAATTTAAAATCGATAAAGTAATTTGTGTTAATAACAGAAATTTTGATAATTACTTCAAAAAACTTTCCGGCCACCCCGCTTCGGATTTAATATTAAAAAATGAATTCCAAAATATTCTGAATCGCACTATTGAATTAGGATATGCTTCTGCAGAAATTAAAATTAATACTTTCAGATTGAACAAAAAAAATAATACCGTAACTTACTGGGTAGAACTTTCCCTCGGAGAAAAAAACAAATTTGATAAATTGATTATAACAGGAAATACGAAAACCAAATATTCTTGGTTTACAAATTTACTCCGTTTTCAATTCGGAAAAACTTTTAATAAAAAATTGTTCCGTGAAATAAAAACCGTTTTACTAAAAACAGATTATTTTTCGCAAATAAAAAATATTTCTTTTTCAAGCGATTCAGACAAAAGAGGCATTCTTAATATTCACGTTGTAGAAAAAAATACAAATTATTTTGATGGAATAATCGGATACACCGGCAATAAATCAGCCAAAAGCTCTTTTTCAGGATTCGTAAAAATTAATCTTAAAAATTTATTCGGAACAGGAAGAGGATTAAAAATAAATTGGGAAAAAACCTCTGCGAATCAGCAAAAAATAAATTTAAATTATTCCGAACCCTATATTTTTAATTTACCGCTTTCCGGCAATTTTGTTTTTTCACAAAACAAAATTGATTCGCTATTTATTAAACAGGGTTTCAAAATAAAAAGCAACTGGCACTTCAATTCGCTTTTTTCCGGCGGTTTAACATTTTCTTCCGACAAAACAATCCCCGCCTTAAATAACAAATCAATTAATAAATCTTCTAATTTATCATATGGCATTAATCTCTCTTTCGATTCCCGCAATAGTTTTTTTTACCCGACCGAAGGCACTTTATTGAATCTGGAATTTCTGCAAATTTCCAAAAAAGTATCTATCCCCGAATTAAGTAACAGAAATTTCCGTTTGCAAAGTATATTTACGGAAAACGAGTTTTATAAAATAATTTTATCCGAATTAGTGCTTTCAATTAAATTACGAGGGAAAAAAATCCTAGGCAGCGGTCTTGAATTGTCTGATGCCTTTCAACTGGGCGGAAATAATTCTCTTCGGGGTTACAAAGAAAATCAATTCTATGCCAGTGAATTTGCTTTAACAAATTCTGAATTAAGATATTTATTAGATAATTTTTCCTATGCATTTATATTTTTTGATTTTGCTTATTTTTCTTTGGATAAAAAAAATACTTTTTCTCAGACCGAATCAAATCGATTTTTAATCGGGTACGGATTAGGCTTGCGAATTAAAACAAAGATCGGTATTGTTGGTTTCAGTTATGCACTTGGGAAAGACGATTCATTTTCAAACGGTAAAATACATTTAGGATTATCAAATGAATTTTAATGAACTTAGAAAATTTAAAGACCTAATTATCTTATCAAATTTTTTTAACGCTTTTTTAAATGCTGTACTATCTTGTTTGGTTTTGGTTTTATTTTCTACGGAAATTTACAGTAGGAATACCTGTATTCTTTTGGGATTAACGGTTTTATTTTTCTTTATGGCCTCTTCTTTGCTTTCGGCTTATTATTATTCAATTAACTCCAACAAAAATTTTTTTGATAGTTTCATTATTTCTAAAATTGAAACCAATATTTATTATGTGCTTTTTACAATTCAAACTATAATTTTCGCAACCTTTGCTTCCGTATCCTTATTTGTTTTAATCATGATTTTTTCCATTACTTATTTTCTCTTTTTAAAAACAATCAAAAAATTCCCCGCTGATATTATCTTTAAATCTTTTTTTAAAATCAGCCCTATAATATTCGGATTGTTTTTTTATTCCGATGCATCCGATAAAATCTTTATTCTAATTTTATTTTATGCTTTAAATATTTTTTGGGAGTTATTTCTGTTGCTGCAAAAAAACAATTATCAATATTTGAAATATTTTTTTGGAACAGGCCTTTTCATTGGAGTAATTATTCTAATTCAGTGGAATAAAGGAATTTATAATCCTTCCTTACGATTATTTTTTATTCCACTTTTAATTTTATTTCTAATACTTGCAATCTTTTTAGCCATTCGCAGAATTAATTTTACCCTCTGCAAATCTTCCGCCTTTAATTCGATTATTAATTTTATTTTACAACTCATTGCACTCTTTGCTTTTTATCGAGGTACGATTTGAAAAAATTCGACTTACAATTTTTGAACGAAACGCATAAAACCCTTGCCGGCGTTGATGAAGCCGGAAGAGGTCCTTTGGCCGGGCCGGTTGTTGCGGCTGCCGTAGTATTTCCAAATAACTTTTACTTGCCCGAAATTAACGACTCAAAAAAACTTTCCGAAATAAAACGAAACTATCTGTTTGATATTATAAAAAACAACTCACTTGCTTTTGGAATCGGAATTGTAAGTCATACTGAAATTGATAAAATAAATATTTTGCAAGCTTCATTAAAAGCAATGAAAATTGCTGTTTCAAAATTAAAAATCACTCCGGATATAATTTTGATTGATGGGAATAAATCTTTCCATTCGAATTTAAAAATCAAAACAATAGTAAAAGGCGATTCCAAATCCTTTTCTATTGCTGCCGCTTCGATACTTGCAAAAGTAACGCGTGATAAAATCATGGAAAAAGCATCTGATTATTTCCCCCAATACGAATGGAAATCTAATAAGGGTTACCCGACAAAAAGACACAGAGAAATTTTAAAAGAAATCGGGCCTTCGCCATTGCATCGGAAAACTTTTTTAAAAAAGATATTAATTAATAAAATCGATTTGAAGTTATTTTAAAATGAAACCACACAATATTTACATAGGAAAACAAGGCGAACAAATAGCGGAGGAATATTTTATAAAAAATAATTGTGAAATTTTAGAAAAAAATTTCAGAGCCGGACACGGTGAAATAGATTTGATCGTTAAAGAAAATGATACTATTCTCTTTGTTGAAGTTAAAACCAGAACAAATACAAATTTCGGAACCCCGATAGAATCTATCACTGAAAAAAAAATAAATATATTAAAAGAAACTGCTAATCGATATTTATTTGAAAAGAATTTTGAAACGTTTGAATATCGTTTCGATTTTATAGGCATAAAATTAAAAAAAACAACTTTCGAATTATCACATATAAAAAATTGTTTTTAATTACTTATTATTGTAAAGTGATTTTAATTTAAAATGAACATTTATGAAATTACCTGAAATTAAATACAAGCATAACCCAAGTTTTCAAGACTATCTTTATGGTTTTTTTGCAAACATTGCCGGACTTTCAATTTTTATACTTGAATATTTTAAACAAGTATTATTACCCCCGTATGAAATAAAAGAAATTAAAAAACATATGGACGAACTGGGCGTAAAAACCTTTCCTATTGTAAGCATAACCGGACTAATAATCGGAGTAGTTTTAACCTTTCAAAGTCAACCGATTATGCTAAAATTTGGTGCAACCGATTTTTTGCCCGGCATGGTTGCAATATCGGTTGTACGTGAACTTGGCCCAATGATTACGGCATTAATATTTGCCGGTAGAGTTAGTTCCGGCATTGGCGCCGAACTTGGTTCAATGCGAGTTACAGAACAAATTGATGCAATGGAAGTTTCGGCTGTTAATCCTTTTAAATACTTAGTTGTTACTCGCGTTACCGCCACTTCTTTAATATTACCAATACTTACTATTTACGTAATTTTTATTGCAATCTTCGGCGGATATTTAGCAGTAATTTTAAGTGAAAGTATGAGCTTTGAGTATTATAAGAACACTGTTTTACATGCTCTTGAATTTGGGGACATAATTCCCGGAATTGCCAAAACTGTTGTTTTTGGATTTATTGTAGGCATTGTCGGATCTTACAAAGGATTCACCGCAAAAGGCGGAACAGAAGGTGTTGGGAAAGCTTCTACCACTTCGGTTGTTTATGCCTCGTTATTGATTTTGTTATTCGATACTTTATTAGTTAAAATCACTTTATGGTTATGGCCAACGGTATGAGTTATTTACAAATTAAAAATTTATCAAAACGTTTTGATGATCTGGTAGTGTTAAATGATGTTAGCTTTAATGTTAAGGAAGCTGAAAATCTTGTTGTTTTCGGTAGAAGTGGTACAGGTAAAAGTGTTTTACTAAAATGCATCATAGGTTTACTTGTACCGGATTCCGGTGAAATATTTATTGAGGATAAAAATGTACATTCACTTAATAAAAATGAATTAAACAATCTTAGAAAAAGAATGAGTTTTTTATTTCAAAGTGCTGCTCTTTACGATTCAATGAGTGTTCGTGAAAATCTGGAATTTCCTCTTCTAAGACATTTTAAAATGACGGAAACCGAACGAAGAAAAAAAATTATGCATACTTTGGAATTAGTTTCTTTAACCGAAGCCATTGATAAAATGCCATCGGAACTTTCCGGAGGAATGCGAAAAAGAATCGGACTTGCCCGATCAATAATAACTGATCCTAAATTAATGCTTTATGACGAACCGACTACAGGCTTAGATCCGATTTCCACAAAAGAAATCAGCGAATTAATTATTCGCTTGCAAAAACAACTGAATATGACTTCCATTGCAGTTACACATGATTTAGTTTGTGCTGAAATAATTTCAGATCGAACTATATTTTTGGATAAAGGAAAAATAATTTTTGAAGGTACAATAAAAGAATTAAAACATTCCAATAATCCAATGTTAATTAATTTTATTAGTAATGAATTAATTTCGGAATAAGGAGTTTTTATGTTAAATAAAATTGAAGGGGCAAGATTAGGTTTGTTTGTGTTTTTGGGAACCGCTTTAATTTTTGTTGCTATTTTTTTGGTCGGAAACAAATCTTCTCTTTTCACCGAAACCGTTTCTCTTAAAACTTACTTCGCAAATGTGGAAGGATTACGAACAGGTGCTTCCGTTAGACTAAGCGGAATGGATGTTGGCACTGTTTCCAAAATAGCTTTAGTTAAAGATTCTACAAACAATAATGTTGAAGTTTCTTTTGAAGTTAGAAACGATATAATCAATTTTATCCGACTTGATAGTGAAGCTTCAATTGAAACCGAGGGTCTGGTTGGAGCTAAAATTGTTGCTTTAACCGCGGGCACCGATAAATTTGAAATTGTTAAAAGCGGCGATATTCTTCGATCGAAAAATCCTGTCAATATGGCTAAAATAATTGAGGAAACTCAGGGGATTATAAAATACACCAAAAATATCACTAAAGATTTTTCCGAAGTGATTGCTAAAATCAATAACGGTGAAGGAACCATCGGATTACTTATTAATAATACGGATTTATACAATTCTACCGTACGACTAACCGAATCGGCCGACACAAGCTTGATTATTATCACTAATCGATTAAAAGAACTTTCTGATTTTGCCGTTGGCTTGGGTACCGGAATGGATAATATTTTACTCCAACTTGATAGCTCGATAGTTGACATCCGAAAAGTGGTTGCCAAAATTAACAATGGCGAAGGGACCTTGGGAGCTTTAATTACAGATAGAACACCTATTGACTCAATTCAAACGGTAATTTCAAACTTAGTTAAAACTACTGAAAGCACTAAGCAGGCGGCTGAATCTTTTGTAGAAAACATGGAAGCTTTAAAACATAATTGGCTATTCAAAAGTTATTTCGAACAACGTGGTTATTGGAATAAGTCGGAATATGAAAATGAAATTGATACCAAGTTAAAAGAACTGAAAAAACAAAATGAACTGTTAGATTCGAAAATAAAAAAATTAAAAGAGCTTGGTGAAAAGGTTAATAAATAAAAATTAACATTTGCAATTCTTAAGGGAACCTAAGGTTCCCTTTTTTATTTTCTAACCGTTTTTTTAATTTTCCTAAAATTAGTAGCTTTATTTTTTCGATTTGGAGTTTTAATGCCTGCAAATAAGCAACTGAAAATAAACCGTAAATTTGATAAAAATACTATTTATATAAAAGGCGCACGTGAAAACAACCTGAAAAATATAGATATCGAACTTCCGCGGAATAAATTAATCGTAGTAACCGGTGTTAGCGGAAGTGGTAAATCATCGCTGGTCTTTGATACAATCTATGCCGAGGGTCAACGAAGATACGTAGAAAGTTTATCATCCTATGCCCGACAATTCTTAGAGCGAATAAACAAACCTGACATTGATTTCATCTACGGAATTTCTCCGGCGGTTGCAATTGAACAAAAAAATGGTGTTAGAAATCCACGATCTACCGTTGGTACTTCTACGGAAATTTACGATTATTTAAGAATTTTATTTGCACGCATCGGAAAAACAATTTGTTTTGATTGCGGTAAAGAAGTAAAAAAAGATACCACCTCATCTGTTGTTAATTGGCTGAAAACTCAACCAAGCGCACAAAAATTTTATTTGGCTTTTCCAATTGAAATACCGACAAACAAAACAATAGCCGATGAATTTAAACTCTTATTTGAAAAAGGATATTTTAGAATTTTTTATAAAAACAAGATTTTAAATCTTAATGATGAATATAAAATACCCCGCTCGCGCAAAAATCTATTTGTAATAGTAGATAGGTTTAAACTACCTGAAAAAGATATACGCGAAAAACTTTCCGATTCAATTGAAACATGTTTTAAAGCCGGCAACGGAAAACTTTCAATTATTAATGCTGAAAACTTTGAAATTAAAAACTTTAATCAAGCATTCGAATGTTGCGAAATAAAATATGAAATACCTGAACCAAGATTTTTTTCATTTAATAATCCGTTCGGGGCATGTCCCGTTTGCCAAGGATTTGGAAGAACCATCGGAATTGATGAAAACTTAGTAATCCCGAACCCTGAATTATCTTTATCCGAAGGAGCAATTGCACCATGGCGTTCGGTAAAATACAGCAAACATTTACGAGAATTGGTACGAATAGCCAAACAAAATAACATTCCACTTAATGTTCCATTTAAAAATTTGGATGAAACTGCAAAAGCTAAAATATTTTCCGGTATTCCCGGGTTCATCGGCATAAATCCTTTTTCAATCATTTTGTTTAGAGCATACATCATCAAAG
>CAZCBD010000024.1:0-3937 GCA_964496755.1 uncultured Melioribacteraceae bacterium | reverse complement strand
TAATACATACATAAAACATACAAAATGCATATACGCGTTTTGTTAAGTAAATACAGAGGCTACACCGAATGTACCGCCTGTAAAGGCTCAAGGCTACGCAGAGAAACCATGCAGGTAAAAATAAACGACTATTCAATTCAAGATATTACTTCTCTTTCAATTGAAAAAGCGGAAAAGTTTTTTTCCACCCTTTTTCTTTCCGAATTTGATTTGCAAATCAGTAATAGAATTTTAACGGAAATAAAAAAGCGACTTAATTTTTTGAACAATGTTGGACTGGGATATCTAACATTAAATAGATTGAGCAATACCCTATCCGGTGGTGAAATGCAAAGAATTAATCTTGCCACTTCGCTCGGATCGGCATTAATGGGAACACTATATGTTTTGGATGAACCTAGTATAGGCCTCCATCCTCGCGATAATCAGAAACTGATTAATATTTTAAAATCGTTACGAGATCTAAAAAATACGGTTCTTGTTGTTGAACATGATACGGAAATGATAAAACAAGCTGATATGGTTATTGATATGGGGCCCGCAGCCGGCATACACGGCGGTGAAATAATTGCCAAAGGAACTTTTGGTGAAATTTGTAAAAATGAAAATTCATTAACGGGAAAATATTTGTCAAAAAAATTAAATATACCTGTACCGAGAAAAAGACGCATCGAAAAAACAAAATCAATCATAATAAAAAATGCTTCTGAAAATAATCTGAAAAATCTTAATGTTGAAATACCATTAAATAAATTTGTAGTGGTTACCGGTGTAAGCGGCTCAGGCAAAAGCACATTAATACACGACGTGCTATATGGTGGCTTGGCAAAGCTGAAAGGAAGCAACCCACCCAAAATAGGGAAACATGAATCAATTACCGGATTCAAGCATATTAAAGCTGTTGAAATTGTTGATCAAACACCAATCGGCAAATCTCCGAGATCTAATCCAATTAGTTATATTAAAGGATTTGATAAAATTAGAGAATTATTTGCTTCAACATATCAAGCAAAGTCAAGGGGGTATAAACCCGGCTATTTTTCATTTAATGTTGACGGAGGCAGGTGCGAGACTTGTAGTGGCGAAGGATTTGTGAAAATTGAAATGCAGTTTTTAGCCGATATTTATTTGGAATGCGAAGATTGCAATGGAACCCGATATAAAAAGGAAATTCGCAACATTACTTACAAGGGCAAAAATATTGTCGACGTACTTAACATGAGTGTTGATGAAGCATCCGAATATTTCATTGACACACCGAAAATTAAAAAATACTTAGATGTTTTATCTCAAGTCGGTTTAGGCTATATAAAATTAGGCCAACCCTCGAATACACTTTCCGGAGGCGAGGCACAAAGAATAAAATTAGCTAAGCATTTAATTTTGGAAAAGGAGAATAAGCATACTTTATTTATTTTTGACGAACCTACAACCGGACTTCACTTACATGATATTCAAAACCTTTTAACCTGTTTCAATATTCTACTTGAAAAAAATAATTCCGTTGTTGTAATTGAACATAACTTGGATGTAATTAAATCTGCTGATTATATTATTGATTTGGGCCCTGATGCCGGCGATAAAGGCGGTGAAATTGTTGCTGCGGGTACTCCTGAAGATGTTATGCAAAACAAAAAATCATTTACCGGAAAATATCTTAAGGCTTATTTAAAAAACTAAAGAATATTTCTTTTTTAGCTTATTGAGAAGTAAATATATTTGTTTAATTCCCTTTGGTAATCCGATACGAAAAATATTTTCACCCCGGTGTAATTTAAGTTGCATGATTTCGGTTTTAGAATTTGGTTCGATAAAGATTTTTAATTCATCATCATATTTTGAATTTAGATATATTATTTTAGTAGAATCATTTTCAGTAATCATCAAAGGAAATGTTGAAGCAATTTGCGGAAAAAATCTTCCTATTTTTTTCGAACGAAATTTTACAATTCTACTTTGTAAATCAATCGGAACCCAATTCGTATCAACAGCAAACAAACCGAAAGAATATTCCTTTAAGGACGGTTTCCTAATTTGCATTTTAACAGAATCGGCAAAAAAATTAACACGTGTTAAAATTCTTATTTTTTTTGAATTTGCAGTTGAATCAATTTCAACTAAATACAACCCTCTTATTTTTCTTTTCAATGAATCATTTACTTGCCATTTAAAATTAATATAATCAGTAGTATCTATATCTGCCGACAAAACCGCTTTACATTTTATTTTGTCATATTCTTTAAGGTCAAAATAATTCTCGGGAATTGTAATTTTCGAAAAAATTTCTTTGTTTTTATCTTCAATCATTTTGTATCTAAATATTGCAATACCATTAGTATTAAATTTGTTTGCAACAGCAATTTGTTCATCTAATTCTTTCATCACCTCTTCTTTATAAGCGGCTAAACCAATAATCAGTTTTTTCTTTTTAACTATTTCCTTCCAATGCTTTACCAAATCTTCAAATTTCGGATTATTTTTTATATCCCAATAAACTTGCGGTACAATATAATCAACATAACCACTATCCACCCATTCTTCTACATTTTGATACACATCATAAAACGCCTGTGTACCCTTGGCATTTTCCAAATTTTTATATATTCCGAATGGAGTTACACCAATTGGAGTTTCTTTTCCAACTATTTTAATTCGAATTTTTAGGAGATTCAAAAAATCCGAAATATTTTTTCTTCGCCAATCTTCAAGACTTAATTTAGATAAACTTTTTTTGTAGATATCAGTATCCAAAATTTTCTCATTCGGATACCTGTTAAAATCCAAGTGCAGCGCATCAAAATTATATTTTTCCGTAAGTTCGGTAAATAGATCTAACAAATATGCCCGTGCATTTAGATTAGCAGGGTTCAACCACAAACTTGCTGATTTGGATTTGTTCTCGGTTTTCAAAATCCACTCCGGATGCTTTAGAGCAATATGAGAAGAATCAGTTAAGTTTAATTTATCCGCTCTCGTCAAACAACGAAAAACATTTACCCAAGCGTGAATTTGCATTCCATACTTTCTTGCTAATTTTATAGCAAAATTTAGCGGATCAAATAAACCGGTTGTATCACTTACAAAATAATCGGGATAATTCTCAAAAGAAGAGTGAAATAAAACTTTACCGTTACTCCTTACTTGAAAAAATACTGTATTGAATTTTTTTACGCTTAAATCTTTGAATATCTTTTCCAGTTCTTCTTTTTGGTCGTCGTGTGAAATTGTTTTAGGCCAATCGAGGCGGAAATTTGTTGTTAACCATACTGCTCTGGTTTTTGTAATTTCAGCGTAATTATTTTGAGCCAAAACATTTTGAGTTAGTAATATTATAAAAAAAGAAAGTATAGTTATTTTTTTCATTCGAATAAAGATATTCCATTTAGAATTGCATATTTAACATCAGCTTTATTTGCTGCAATATCAATCATTGTTTTACCGATTCCCCTTGTTAAAACAAATCTTATTTCATTATTATAATTTTTTTTATCCTTGTTCATAATTGAATATAATTGACTAAAATTAGTGTTTTGAATTTTAATTTCGTTTCTGAACTTTAATAGTAAGCGCAAGTAATCGGTAAGTTGATTATCGGAAATCAGATTCAATTTATTTGATAAATATAGCGCACAGGAAATGCCTAAAATTACGGCTTGTCCGTGCTTAATCTGATGCTTTTGCTGAATTTCAAATGCATGCGCAAAAGTGTGTCCGAAATTTAATATTTTTCTGAGGCCTGATTCTTTTTCATCAACAGAAACAACTGCACTTTTAAATTTAATACTTCTTTCAATTATAGAAAGAATCGATTTTGTTTCAAGTTTAGAAATTTTTTCATAATTCTTATCAAAGAATTTATAAAAACTTTCATCTGCAATAAAAGCATATTTGAAAATTTCACCGATTCCAAAGATAGTTTCCTCTTTTTTAAGTGTAT
>CAZCBD010000023.1:5362-21876 GCA_964496755.1 uncultured Melioribacteraceae bacterium | reverse complement strand
AACCGCATAAAGCGCCAATAGGAATAGCAAGTTTAATATCAATTATTAAAGAAAGAAGCGGAATGGCTACCAATGCAAAACCAAAACCGGTTAAACCTTGTGTGAATGATGCTACAAAAATAATTAGTAATACAAGAAGAAATTCCAGTCCCAATCCGTTACCTTTTTTTGTAAATTATCATAGCAAATATAAAGTTTATCACAACAAAACGTAAAATCAAAAAAATGATTGTAAAAATTGTATTTCCATTACCGTTCCAAAAAGCTTTTTCTTATTCTGTTCCCGAAGAGTTCGAGAATAAAATATCCGTGGGGAAAAGAGTGGTTGCTCCGTTTGGAAAAAGAGTGCTAACAGGTTTTGTTGTAGATTTTTTTTATAAATCCGAATTATCTGAAGAGGAAGAGTTAAAAATAAAAGAAATTCTCGATGTTTTAGATACGGAGCCGATTTTTAATAAAGATTCGCTTAAATTTTATCAATGGTTGTCGGAATATTATTTAAGTTCACTTGGCGAAGCCTTAAGCAATTCGGTTCCGGCCGGCTTGGAAGTTGAAACCAGAAAGAAAATTGTGGCTGATGTTTTTAATTGTAAAAAAGCATACGAGGCGGAAAAAAATAAGAAAACCATTAGGTCTAAAATTTTAAGATTGCTTTCTGTAAATGATGTTGTAAGTTTTTCATTTTTGCAAAAAGAAGCAAAAACAAAAAATATTTATTCGGTTATTCAAAAATTGCAGCAGGAAGGCTTTCTTTCGGTAGTTAATGAAATTGAAAATGCAAAGGTTAGAGTAAAGAAAATAAAACATATTAGGCTTAAAAAAAGAAAGGAAGAAATTTTCGAACTAATTTCTTTAATAGAAAAAAAATCGCCGAAGCAATCTGTAATATTGCTTTACTTGCTTTCATTGAAAACCGAATCTGTTTCGCAAGCGGAATTGTTGGCTAAAACAAAAGCTTCTCAAAGTTCGATTAAAGGATTGGCCGACAAGGGATTGATTGAAGTCTTCGATAAAGAAGTGAAAAGAATTTATGAGGAAAGTTTTTCCGAGAAAAAATTGCATTTTGAACTTACACCGGCTCAGAAAAATGTAATAGAAAAAGTTAATGAGCAAATAAAGAAAAATAGCTTTAAGCCCTTTTTGTTGCATGGAATAACCGGTAGCGGAAAAACACAAGTTTATATTGAATTGGCAAAAAAAACTTTAGCTCAAAATAAATCCGTTATAATTTTAGTACCGGAAATTTCACTTACTCCACAAATGACAACACGATTTAGAAATGAATTCGGCAATTTGGTGGCAGTGTTGCACAGCAAAATGGGGATGGGTGAACGTTATGATTCTTGGCGAATGATTTTGGAAGAAAAAATAAAAATTGTAATCGGACCGCGTTCGGCACTATTTGCGCCGCTTAAAAATATTGGTTTTATTGTTGTGGACGAAGAACATGATCAAAGTTATAAGCAAAATGAAATGCAGCCTAAATACCATGCGCGAGATGCGGCCGTAGTTTTGGCAAAACTGAATAATGCTCCGATAATTCTTGGGTCGGCTACTCCTTCAATTGAAAGTATGTTTAATGCACGTTCGGGCAAATATGAATTACTTGAACTGCCCGAAAGAGTTGATAATGCTAATCTTCCTGATATTAAATTGATAAACATCAATAATGAAAGAAAAAAAGGGAGGATGGAAAATGTTTTTTCGAATAAATTATTGCTGGCAATAAAAGAAAGAATTGACAGAAATGAAAGTGTTATTATTTTGCAAAATCGAAGAGGCTTTGCTACACAAGTCTTTTGCGAGGATTGTGGCGAAATAGTTATGTGTACCGATTGTTCGGTTCCAATGGTTCATCATATAAGTAAAAATATTTTAATTTGTCATTATTGTGGCGCGTCGCGAAAAGTTCCAAAGGCTTGTGAAAATTGCGGCTCGGTTGCCATTAAATTTTTTGGAGTTGGTACTCAGAGAGTTGAGGATGAATTGGATTTTTACTTGCCTGAGGTTCGGATGCAAAGGGTTGATTCGGATACTATAAATAAAAAAGGCAAACTATCTTCTATATTAAATAGTTTTAAAGAAGGTGAAATTGATATTTTAATTGGCACCCAAATAGTTTCAAAGGGGCTGGATTTTTCCAATGTTACTTTAGTTGGGGTTATTTCAGCCGAAACAAGTTTGTGGATGCCGGATTTTAGGGCGGATGAAAAAACATTTCAGCTTTTAACCCAAGTTGCAGGCCGTGCAGGCCGTGCAGGCCGAAGTAATAAAAAGGGCGAAGTTTTAATTCAAACTATGGATGATTCGAATTTTGTTTTGCAGAAAGTTAAAAATTATGATTACAATGATTTTTATAATGCCCAAATTAAGGACAGAGAAAAAATAGGTTATCCACCCTTTAGCAGGCTATGTTTAATTGAATCGAAAGATTTAAATGAAGAAAAGGCTTTCGGGGTTTTAATGGATTTATATAAAATAATTTCAAAATACAAAAATATTGTTGTTTCGTTACCAATGGAAGCAATTGTTTTTAAACTGAAAGGATATTACCGATTTCAGATAATTCTCAAAAGCTACAAAAAAAATGATCCGGGTGGAGCATTGTTAAGAAAGGTAATAAGCGAATCTATGGCTGAATTAAACAGCACAACACGATTTAAAAATGTTAAAATTTATTTTGATATTGATCCGCAAAATGTAACATAAAAAAACTCCCGATAAATCGAGAGTTTTTGAATTAATAAAATTTTATTTGTTTTAATTATCCGCCAAAATTAGCCAAGAAAGGTACAGCCGAAACAACCAGATGCCAAATAAAACTCCAACCGATCCAGCTTCCGAAAACCAGACCGTAAAATTTTCCTCGATTTTCGGAATTTGAAATTGTTGCTAATCCAATGCTTAAAAGAATATAAAACCAGATCGTAAAAATATCTAATCTTGAAAGCAAAAACCCAACAAAGGTGGATTTATCTTGTCCAATTAAAGAAGCGACATCAAAACCTTGCATGAATTTTGTTAAAAGCATTCCGGCTATTAAGTAGGCAATAATTCCCAAAACACTGACATACATTGAGGAAGCATAAACTCCAAGTACCTCCTTGTAGCCAGCTTGACTTTTGAAAAATAATTTTGCGCATAGGAAAAAATAAAGTGATAACAAAAGCACAATTAAAGTAATTACAATTAAAGCACCAAGCAATCCGAAAGCCGAGCTCATCAGCGAACCGGAATTTTTTTCCAAGCTTTCTAAGGTTTTTTCTTTTGTAGCTTCAATATCCTTTTTTGTCATATTAGGGTTGCTTGCCATTGAATCGAACATTTTTTCCATTCTTGTCATTTGCTGTTCAACAAATTGAGCTTTAATTTCGGGATCTCGGAGCATCATATAATTTGCTAAGATTGCAAATACAGCAACAAAGATAATAGGAACAAACCAGTCCGAAAATTTAACACCATTCTTCATAATGTTTTTAAATACAGAAACAGGTTCGGTGAAAATTCCAATAAATTTGTCGATAAAACCAAATGATTCTTCTTCTAAAACCTCTTCTTCCAAAACCTCTTCTTCATTTTCGGTGATTTCGGTTTTATTTTCATCGTATTGGTTTTCATTGAGATCTGCCATTTCTTCTCCTTTAATGGTTGTAAAAAATAATATAATTTAAGGCTTAATTAATTTAATTCAAAATAAAAATTAAAAGAAATATGAAGGTCTTCAGATCAGCTATAAGGTGCCGACAATTTTTTACTCTATTTATAATTTTGGCTATTGGCATTAAAAATATTAATTTTGATTTGGCGTTTTAACGCTAAAAGAAAATATAGTTTTTTATTCAAAAAAAGGTGCATTTATGAGAACTATTATTGAACCATTTAAAATCAAATCGGTTGAGCCGATAAAGTTTACTTCGAGAGCTGAGAGAGAGCAAATACTTGAAGAGGCTGGCTACAATCCGTTTTTGATTTCGGCCGAAGATGTAATTATCGATTTACTGACTGATAGCGGAACTTCGGCAATGAGTGCAAAACAATGGTCCGGAATTATGGATGGCGATGAATCTTATGCCGGAGCCAGAAGTTTTTATCGTTTCGAGAAAATTGTAAAAGAAATTACGGGAAAAGAATTTGTAATTCCTACTCACCAAGGTAGAGCAGCTGAAAAAATTCTTTTTACTGTTACCGGCGGCAAAGGAAAATATATTCCCAATAATACTCATTTTGATACTACTCGTGCAAATGTTGAATTTTCCGGTGCTGTTGCTGTTGATTTATTAAACGAAGTAGGGAAAAAACCGGAAGTACGCGCCGATTTTAAAGGTGATATGGATGTTGAGGCGTTGGTTGAATTTATTGAGAATACAGGAGTTGAAAACATTCCTTTAGTTATGATTACTGTTACTAACAACAGTGGCGGCGGTCAACCTGTTTCAATGAAAAATATTCGTCAAGTAAAAGAAGTATGTAAAAAATATAATTTGCCTTTGTTTTTAGATGCTTGCCGATTTGCGGAAAATGCTTACTTTATTAAAAAAAGAGAAAAGGGCTATGAAAACAAATCCGTAAAAGAAATTGCACAAGAAATGTTTTCTTATGCCGATGGTGCTACGATGAGTGCAAAAAAAGATGCACTTGTAAATATGGGTGGTTTTTTGGTAATGAATGATAGCGAACTTGCTATGAAATGTAGAAACCTTTTAATTGTAACTGAAGGCTTTCCAACTTACGGCGGATTATCGGGTAGAGATTTGGAAGCAATTGCACAGGGTTTGGAAGAAGTATTGGAAGAAGATTATTTACGCTATCGCATTAGAAGTACCGAATATCTTGGCGAAAAGCTTATTGATGCAGGGATACCTATTATCGAACCACCCGGTGGACATGCAATTTATATTGACGCAAAAAGATTTTTGCCGCAGGTTCCCCCACATGAATTTCCGGGGCAATCGATTGCCTGTGAATTATATCTTGAAGGCGGTATAAGAACAGTTGAAATAGGTAGTGTAATGTTTGGTAAATATGACGAAAATGGAAATACGGTTTCGCCACCTATGGAACTTGTTCGATTGGCTATTCCGCGTAGAGTTTACACACAAAGTCATATTGATTATGTTGCAGAAGTTATCATTGATGTTTTCAGAAACAAGGATAAATTAAAAGGTTATGCTTTTACCTACGAAGCTCCTATGCTGAGACATTTTACTGCAAGATTTAAAAAATTATAATAAATTTACAGAGGGGTTTTCGACCCCTCTCTTTTTATATTTGAAGGATTGAGTTATGAATTTATCTGATAAAGAAAAAGTTTTTTTGTTGAAATTATCAAGAATTACAATCACGAATTTCTCGGATAACCAAGATGTTTTTATTGAAGAACCTGAAAATTCCACAGCATTAAAATCTAAATCCGGAGCATTTGTTACTTTAACATTAAATAATAGATTGCGTGGTTGCATAGGATATATTTTTTCAGATAAACCGTTAATTGAAACAATTAAGGATGCTTCTATTCAAGCTGCTTATCACGATCCTAGGTTTAATCCGATAACTCAAAAAGAAATTTCCAAGATTCGTATCGAAATTTCAGTTTTATCCGAACCTTTTAAAATGAATAATTACGATGAAATTGAAGTAGGCAAACATGGATTAATTGTATCGGAGAACGGGCATCGCGGATTACTTTTGCCTCAGGTTCCGATTGAACATAAAATGAATAAAGAAGAATACTTAACGGCACTTTGCCAAAAAGCGGGATTACCGTCTAATTATTGGAAAGATAAAATTTTAAATATTGAAATGTTTACCGCAACTATATTTTCAGAAGATGATTTAAATTTATAAGGCTGAAAATGAACAATATCAGAAAACCGGCGGTGGCCGGAATGTTTTATCCATCGGATCCGAGCGAGCTTAAAAAGCAAATTGATGCTTTAATGAAAAGGAATATTCCACCAAAAAAATTTAATAATATTTTCGGGATTATTGTTCCCCATGCAGGCTACATTTATTCAGGTGCTACGGCAGCTTTTGCTTATAACACTATTGCAGATAAAAGGTATAAAACCGTAATTGTTATTTCTCCAAGTCATCGCGAATATTTTCAAGGAATTAGCATTTATGCGGGCGATTATTACGAAACTCCATTTGGGAAAATCCCTATAAATAAACTAATGCGAGATAAAATTGCCTGTTCCGATAAAAACATTAGGCTGGGTAATGTTGGACATGGTCCGGAACATGCTTTGGAAGTACAGCTTCCGTTTTTACAAGTGGCTTTGTTGGATTTTACTTTAGTACCAATTGTAATCGGTGATCAAAACAGAAAATATGTTTTTAACTTGGCCGAGGCTTTGGCCGGTGCTGTTGATAAAGATACATTAATAGTTGCAAGTACTGATTTATCTCATTTTTATTCGCGAGCAAAGGCGCAAATTTTGGATAAAATAATTATTGATAAAATTTCCGAGTTTAATTATGATGCTTTACAAGAAAAATTAGAAGAAAGAAATTGTGAGGCTTGCGGAGGCGGGTGTATTGTTGCATTGTTAAAAACGGCGGAATTAAAAGGAGTAAAAAATTCAACAATACTTAATTATTCGGATTCCGGTTACGTAACAAAAGATACGTCTGAAGTTGTGGGCTATTTGTCGGCGGTTATTCATGGATGAAATAGTAACCAAGATTGCTTTTATTGGCGCAGGGAAAATTGCATATTCTATTATTCCGTGTATTCTTGAAAAAGGATATAAATTAGAGTGGATTATTGAAAAAAATGAAGCGCAGCTTAAAAGAACAGTTGATAAATTTAATCCTAAGAATTTTGATGTTAAAATAAAACAAACAATTCAATCTGCCGATATTTTTGTTTTAGCGGTAAATGATGACCAAATTCAGGATACCGCAAATCGTATTGCCGCTCTAGCAAGTGATTTTATTAACAAGCTTTTTATTCATTTGAGCGGCGCAAAAAATTTATCTGTGTTAAAATCCTTGAAAGATAAAAATGCATCTGTTGTTTCTTGTCATATTTTACAAACGTTTCCTTCTTTTGAAAGGCAAAACATTTTTGGAGTGTATGCAGCAATACAAGAGGATAATCTAAATCAAAACACAAAAAGAATGTTTTACGATTTATTAAAAAACTTAGAGCTTAGATATTTTAAACTTAAAGAAGAAGAAAAGACAATTTATCATTTAGCGGCTGTTTTTATATCGAACTTAATTGTGGCTAATTTTGAAATAGCTGATGAATTATTAAATTCATTGGAAAGTGAACTTCCGCCAACCGAAGAAATATTTTCTGCACTGGCTTTAAATACACTTTTTAATATTTCTGAATCCGGAATTGAAAAGGCATTATCGGGACCTCTGGAAAGGGGTGATGTTGCTACAATAAAAAATCATTTAAATATAATACCTAATAACCAAATAAAATTGATTTATAAAAATCTGAGCACAAAAATTCTTGAAACTGCTAAAAGAAAGGGAAGCTTGGATAATAAAAAGTATAATGAAATTCTAAAATTATTGAAATAGTAAAATTAAGCAAGCCGAGATTAACTCGGCTTGTTATTTGGGGTTTATTTCTATAACCTACAATCGTTGCATTCGGTATTATTATCGTCAGAAATATAGCATTCAGGTGTATGAGGGCAAGAATGTATGCAAGTATAATTTCCGTTGCAGGTTATATTACAAGTTTCGTTACAAGTGTTTTTACATGTGCCTGCACAAGTAATAATTCCCATTGTGTCTCTACATTCTTGATAGATAGTGCAATTGGGATCGGGGATCTCGCTAATGCATATGGTATTGTCATAACCCGAAATTTGCATTTTTACAGTACCTTTCGGTTTTTGTGCGGAAATTGTTGCGAATGATTCAACTTTTAATTCGTTGATGGATAATTTGATTTTTTTCATTGGAAACTCCATTAAGTTTGTTAAAAATATATTTGGTTGTTGGAGTTTAGTTGGTGGCGTGTGCAAAAGCATTTCGGAACAAAGATTCCGCGTCTTTAATTAGACCAACACGCAATGAGTAATTAGAGGTGATTGTAAAAATATAAGAAAATATAATGATATTTTAAAATTAATAGAGTTGATTTTTCAGCAATGAATTAAGTAGGGTAACTGAATTATAAATAAAAAATAATTAAAAAAAATATAATTTTTAGAAGTTTTTAGTATGATTAATGGTTATATTTGTATGTTTTTTAAATAAAAAATAAATCGAGCGGAAAATGGGATTTCTGAGCAAATTGAAAACCTTTGCCGGCGGAGTTCATCCTCCAGAGGCAAAAGAATTATCTGAACACAAGGCATTTGAAACTATGCCTAATCCGTCTCAAGCTATAATTCCACTTTCACAACACATCGGAAAACCGGCAAGAGTTTTGGTAAAGAAAGCCGATGAAGTGAAAGCAGGAGAAAAAATAGCCGATCAGGATGGATTTATTTCCTCCCCTGTGTTTAGTACAATTACGGGGAAAGTATTAAAAGTTGCCGATGCACCGAATATTTCGGGGGTGCCGAAAAAATCAATAATAATAAACCCGGCCGAAGGCGACGAAGAAGTTAAATTTGAAAAGTTGGATTTTAATTCCGTTACTCCAGATCAAATTCGAGAAAGAGTAAAGGAAGCGGGAATTGTTGGTCAAGGGGGAGCAGCTTTTCCTACATTTGTGAAATTGACTCCTCCCGAAGGGGTTAATATTGAATATGTTATTTTAAATGGATGCGAATGCGAACCTTATTTAACACGCGATTACAGGTTTATGATTGAATATCCCGAAAAAGTAATCGGTGGGCTTAAGTTAATGATGAAAGCCTTAAATGTTAAAAAAGGAATGATTGGCATTGAAAATAACAAACCCGATGCAATAAAAAAATTACAAGAATTAACAGAAAATGATTCTGAAATTGAAATTGTAGCACTTCAGACTAAATATCCTCAAGGTGCCGAAAAAATGTTAATTGTTGCTGCAACCGGTCGTGAAGTTGCACCCGGTAAATTACCTTTAGATGCAGGTTGTGTGATTCAAAATATTGGTACGGCAGTCCAAGTTTATGAAGCAATAGTTGATGGAAAACCTGCTTTATATGCTGCTTTAACCGTAACCGGTAAAGGGATAAAAGAGTCTAAAAATCTTTTTGTGAAGATTGGAACTCCAATTAAAGATGTAATTGAATTTTGCGGTGGTTTAACTGATGATTGTGCTAAGGTTGTTATTGGCGGGCCAATGATGGGAGCTGCCCAATATAAATTTGATGCACCCGTAATGAAAGCAACATCTGGAATTTTATGTCTCACAAAAGAAGAAATAAATGGAAAAGAATTAACAAATTGCGTTAAATGCGGTAAATGTGTTGATGTTTGTCCGCTTAATTTATTACCGACAAAATTAGCTCGCCTTTCTCAATTAGGAAGATTTGAAGATGCCGAAGAACTTGGAATTACAGTTTGTATGGAATGTGGTTCTTGTACTTATACTTGTCCGGCAAATATTCCTTTGGTACAATGGATAAGAGTTGGAAAATCTGAGGTAATAAAAATGCAACGAGCAAGAAAGAGCTCATAAAAAAGCTTATAAATAAAAAAGCATGTAAATTAATTTTAATAAAGTTTGAAAATAAAATATAAGAGATAAAATGGGAATTGAAAATCAAGTAAGATTAGAATTAACCAGCTCGCCTCACGTACATTCGAAGTGGTCAACCAAAACTTCGATGTGGATGGTAGTTGGGGCATTGGTTCCTTCGGCGGTATCGGCTGTAATCTTTTTCGGATTCTATCAATTATTAATAATGGCTGTAGCAGTTGGTTTTGCAGTTGGTTCCGAAATTCTGATCAAGAAAATCAGAAAACAGCCTGCAACCATAGAAGATGGCAGTGCTGTAATAACAGGACTTTTACTTGCCCTTGTTTTACCTCCAAACTTTTCGCTAACTTCAACTGCAATTGGTGCAATTGTTTCAATTGTAATTGGAAAAGAAGTTTTTGGTGGTTTGGGCTATAATATTTTCAATCCGGCGCTTGTTGGTAGAGCATTTTTACAAGCTGCGTTTCCGGTTCCAATGACAACTTGGGTGCCAACGCAATTTGCAGTGGATGCAACATCTACGGCAACACCGCTTGGATCGTTTAAATTCAGTCATATTTTCTTGGATATTCAAAATATGTTTTTGGGAAACACCAGTGGATGTATTGGTGAAACCTCTACGCTGGCAATTTTAATTGGCGGTGGTTTTTTAATTGCCACCAAAGTTGTTAACTGGAGAATTCCGCTTTCAATGCTTGTTGGAATTATTGTTTTTGGCGGAATATTTTGGCTAATTGATCCTGCTGTTTATCCAACACCAATTTATCATTTGTTTGCAGGCGGATTTATGTTTGGTGCCTTGTTTATGGCATCGGATTGGGTTACATCACCTGTAACGGTAAAAGGTATTTGGTTTTACGGAATGGGCATTTCACTTATGGTTGTTTTAGTACGTTTGTTTGGTGGTTTGCCCGAAGGTGTAATGTATGCAATATTATTTATGAACGGATTAGTTCCATTAATTAATAGATATACTCGCCCACGAATTTTTGGGGAGGCAAAATGAAATTAGCAATTAAAATGATAGTTACATTATCAATCATTGGTGCGGTTACTGCCGGTATTCTCAATAGTGTGTGGAATTGGGCAGATCCTCTAATTAAAGAAAATGAACGAAAAGCTACCGAAGAAGCTATTGGAATTGTTCAACCTAATAAAGTTAAATACGAACGACTTGATATTAAGGAATTTGAAATCTATAAAGTCACCGATGCGGAAAATGCTGATTTGGGTTATGCTTTGGTAACAGTTGGAAACGGATTTCAAAACAAAATAAAATTAATGGTTGGTTTGAACAAAGAATTAACCGAAATTGTAGGTTTAACGGTTTTAGATCAGCAAGAAACGCCCGGATTAGGTGATGAGATTTCGAAACCATATTTTCAAGATCGTTTTAAAAACTTAAATATCACTCAAGAAATTACGTATTTAAAAGGTGTAAAAGGTGATAAAAACAAAGGTCAAATTCAAGCAATTACCGGTGCCACTATATCTTCGAAAGCAGTTGTAAAATTGCTGAATGTTACTTTACAGCAGCTTCGGAAGTTAAAAGAATTTGGAGGTAGTAATGAAAAATAAAGTAACTATCTGGCAAGAATATTTTAAAGGAATATGGGAGCAAAATCCTACTTTTGTTCAGGTTTTAGGATTATGTCCTACTTTAGCTGTTACTTCAACAGCCGAAAACGGAATAGCAATGGCTTTGGCAACAACTTTTGTACTTGTGTTTTCGAGTTTTATTATTTCAATTATCCGAAAATTAATTCCGGGACAAGTTCGCATAGCTTCTTACATTGTTATTATTGCTACGTTTGTAACAATTGCAGATATTGTAATGAAAGCATTGTTCCCTCCGCTAAGCAAGGCATTGGGTCCATACGTTCCTTTAATAGTTGTTAACTGCATTATTCTTGGTCGGCAAGAAGCATTCTCAGCAAAAAATAATCCGTTCCGCTCAATAATTGATGCTTTGGGAATGGGAACCGGATTTTTAATGACTTTATTTATCTTGGGTTCTTTACGCGAGTTATTAGGTAAAGGTTCAATATTAAATATGCAGATACTTGGTGATTGGTATACTCCTTGGTTAGTTATGATTCTTCCGGCCGGTGCATTTTTAACCTTAGGATTTTTATTAGGCGGTTTTAATTTAATAAGAATCAAAGGTGAAAATAAAAAAAGACAAATAAAAATTGCAAAGGCAATGGAAGCTGAAAACTCAAAATTAATGAAGCAGGAGGGTTAAAAAATGGAATTATTATTGATTTTTATTTCTGCTGCAATTGTAAACAACTTTGTGTTACAATATTTTTTAGGTATTTGTCCATTCATAGGTGTTTCAGGAAAAATCTCTTCGGCTTTTTCGATGGGATTAGCTGCAACATTTGTAATGGTTTTAACAGCAATTGCCAGCTGGCTTATATATAATTTAATTTTACTCCCATATCATTTAGAATTTTTAGAATATGTATCTTTTATTCTCGTGATTGCTTCTTTAGTGCAATTTGTGGAAATGTTCATTAAAAAAATGAGCCGTTCGCTTTATCAGGCTCTCGGGATATTTTTACCACTAATTACAACTAACTGTGCAATTATGGGTCTTGCATTATTTATTGTTTTAAAAGAATACTCTTTTGCTCAAAGCTTGGTTTTCGGTGTTGGTGCCGGAGCAGGTTTTACGCTTGCCATTACAATTATGGCGGGTATTCGCGAAGAGTTGGAATTGGCCGATGTGCCAAAACCTTTGCAAGGTGCTTCAATTACAATGATAATTGCAGGAATTTTAGGATTAGCATTTATGGGATTTTCCGGAATGATTTAATTCCGGATTTTTGAAAACCTAATCGTTGAATAGAATGAGGTTAAAAAAATGGATGTAACTTTATTAATAGCATTAGCAACAATGGGGGGAATGGGATTATTTTTCGCCGGTGGATTAGCTATTGCGGATAAAAAATTAAGAGTTGAAGAAAACCCTCTTATTGGAAAGATAAATGAAGCTTTGCCCGGTGCAAATTGTGGCGCTTGTGGTAAAGCCGGTTGTTATGATTTTGCAACCAATGTTGTTGATGGAAATTCTCCGGTAAACGGATGTCCTGTTGGTGGTGCCGAAGTTGCAGAGAAACTTGCAGCTCTTATGGGTGTTGAAGCAGGTGCTACTACTCGTATTGTTGCACGGGTGCTTTGTAACGGCGGTTTAGCTGAAGCTCTACAAAGAGATGTTGAATATATAGGGCCCAAAAGTTGTACGGCTCAAACTTTTTCGGCCGGTGGAGATAAAGCTTGTACTTACGGTTGTCTTGGTGGCGGAGATTGTGTGGAAGCATGTAATTTCGATGCAATTTATATGGGTGATAACGGTTTACCTATTGTGTTGGAAGATTTATGTACCGGTTGTCAGGCTTGTGCTAAAGCTTGCCCAAGAGATATTATCGAAATGCACCCGATTGATAGAGAATTATTTGTGTTTTGTAGAAACCATGACGATCCGAAAACATCTAAACAAGTATGTAAAGTTGCTTGTATTGGATGTGGAATTTGTGCTCGGCCCTCCGAAGGTGGCATTGAGGTGATTAATGGTTTGGCAACAGTGCATCACAGCAAGCTAAATACGGATTTAATTCCTGTAGCTAAATGTCCGACTAAAGCAATTAAATTTTTAGTTGAACCGGAACTTGCAGAAGTTAAATCGGAAGAAACAAAAATAAAAGAAACAAAAACGAAAAAAACAGAAACAGAAAAAACAGAAGAATAATTAATATTTTTTGAGTTTGGTATGCAAGAAAGATTGTATGAACAAGGTGTTGTAATTAGTGTGAAAGATGAAATAGCCGAAGTTGATATTTCAGAGAATGGGAACTGTCATGAATGCGGGGCAAAGATGTTTTGTAAACCGGGTTCAAATGATAAAAAGATTCTTACTGTAATAAATAAATTCGGGGCAAAAATTGGCGACCGAGTAGAAATTTCAGTTGACGGGGGTGTTCTCCTAAAAGTATCTTTAATGCTTTATGGAGCTCCCCTGTTAATTTTAATTGTCGGTATCCTAATTGGACTGGAAATATTCAAGAATCAAAATCCAACGGAATTATATGCTTTTGGTTCTACAATTTTTATACTTGCAATCTATTATTTATTATTTTTCTTATTAAAAGGGAAAAAGGAAAACAATAAAAGCATAATGCCCAAGATTGTGAGGATCTTTAAAAGAGATTAGTATTAATAGGAATGAAATTCTTAAAGGGAATATTTGTTACAGATTCTCAATATGAGACATCCGAAACAGCAAATAGTGCATTTCAGCATTAAAATAAAAGGATTTGTTTTGGCACATAAATTGGGTTAGTATGTCGTCTGCACAAAATTAAACATAATTTGTAATCAGGCGATAATTTTGAAATTACAAGGAAGTAAGTTTTATGTACAGAGATTCATTTTTAGTTAACAAAATCAAAAAGGCGTTACCTATACCGGTTTTCGAAGCATCGGATATACCAATGTGTATATTAGATGTAAATGGTACAATAGTAACTGTTAATTCCGCTTTTACTGCCCTAAGTGGATATACCCGCATTGAAATGACGGGAAAAAGTATTGAAGCCTTGTTTGATGAAAGGGATAAAGAAAAGGAAATTTTAAGGCACACAAAATTTATTGAAAATGATAATTTCGATAAATGCGAAAATCATATCTTAACAAAAAATAATATTAAAATTACAACCTACGAAACTAATATTAAATTTGCCGATGCAGATGGAAAGAATTTTAGATTGCTTTCTTTTGTTGATGTTTCAAGAAAAAGAAACGGAGAGTATTTAAAATCAGTACTTTTTAAAATTTCACAAATCGTAAACCGTAACGAAGATACCGACAAATTATTTGAAGATGTTTATGGATTGATATCTCGGATAATACCGGCAGATAACTTTGTTATTGCTCTTAGAAATGAAAAAACAAATAAAGTTGAAATTATTTTCAATAATTATGCTCAATATCTTCATAATCCCAAAGATTTTAATTCATCTCTTTCGGTCATGGTAAATTATTTAATTGGTAGAAAGTATTCCGAATTAATTGATGCAACACAAATTAATGATTTGATAGACAGAGGTGAAATTCAAGAAATTGAGAAAATTCCACAATTGCTTTTAAGTGTACCGATTTCAATAAAAGATGAAATTGTAGGTTTGGTTTTAGCCCAAAATTATACTGACCCGGAAGCTTACGACGAAAATAAAAAGCAAATGATCGATTTTATTTCCGAGCAGTTTGCTCATGTAATAGAAAGAAAAAGATATCAGCAAGAATTAATTGAAGCAAAAAGAAAAGCCGAAGAATCGGAAAGAGTTAAAACCAATTTCTTATCGCAAATGTCCCACGAAGTTAGAACACCACTGAATTCTATTTTAAGCTTTACTTCTTTAATTCGCGAAGAAATAAAAGACAAAATTGATCCGGAGTTGCAAAGTTATTTTTCAATGGTTGAAAGAGGCGGAAATAGATTAATCAGAACTTTTGAATTAATTCTAAATGTTTCGGGAATTCAAAAAGGTGAGTACAAACCGGAATTTTCAAATGTTTTTTTAATTGAAGATGTTATTCAACCTTTAATTGAGCGATTACAAAAACGTGCAGCCAACAAAGGAATTGAATTAAATTTAATAAAACAAACCTCATCTCCATTTGTTAATTGTGATTTTTCATCAATGAATCAAATCATAATTCATCTGGTTGAAAATGCAATTAAATTTACAACTGAAGGAAAAGTGGATGTTATTGTAAGAAAAAATAGCAATAATTGTTTGCAAATTGATGTTAAAGATACAGGTATCGGTATTTCGGATGAATTTCTTCCTAAGATTTTTGAGGATTTTTCGCAGGAAGAAACAGGTTACACGCGAAGCTTTGAAGGAAATGGCCTGGGGTTATCTTTGGTTAAAGCATTTGCCGATATAAATAAAGTTAAGCTAAAAGTTAAGAGTAAAAAGAATAAAGGATCAACTTTTTCAATTATTTTTCCTTGTGAAAAATAATTACTAAATGAATCTCTGAAAATGCACTTTCCCGAAAGTGCATTTCTTATTTTAAAGCAACATTTTTGAGGTTCAAAATAAATTACAAAAACTATTCAAAATAAATTTAAAATTTACAGTTATATTTGTGTATTCAAATTTAGAGAAAAGGATTAAAATGGAACAAATCGGAAATGTTCTTGCCGGGCGTTATGCCTCGTTAGAAATGAAAAATATTTGGTCTGCCGAAGGGAAAATTTTAATTGAAAGAAATTTTTGGATTGCTCTAATGAAAGCCCAAAAAGAACTTGGTTTGGATATTCCCAACGATGCAATTGAAGCTTATGAAAAAGTTAAACATCAGATAAATTTGAAATCTATTGATGAGCGAGAAAGAATAACACGTCATGATGTAAAGGCAAGAATTGATGAATTTTGTGAACTTGCCGGTTATCAACATATTCATAAGGGGATGACCAGCAGAGACTTAACCGAAAATGTTGAGCAACTTCAAATTATTCATTCTTTAAAATTATTAATTGAAAAATCGGTTGCTGCTTTATACAAGATTTCCGAAAAAGCCGATAAATATTCCGAGAGGATAATTGCCGCTCGAACTCACAATGTAGCTGCGCAACCTACAACATTTGGTAAAAGAATGGCAATGTTCGGGCAGGAACTTATTTATGCTGTAAAAAAACTTGAATTGCTTATTGAAAATTATCCTGTGCGTGGCATTAAAGGTGCAGTAGGAACACAGGTTGACCAATTGACTTTGTTTAATGGCAATGCAGATAAGGTTGCTGAACTTGAAAATAAAATTCTAAAACATTTAAAAGTAAATAAAGTATTGAAAAATGTTGGTCAAGTTTATCCTCGTAGTATTGATTTTGATGTGG
>CAZCBD010000023.1:0-5352 GCA_964496755.1 uncultured Melioribacteraceae bacterium | reverse complement strand
TGTTTTTGCTTGGCAGTGCTTTAAGCAGTTTTGCTACAACCATACGAATAATGGCCGGCAATGAAACGGTATCCGAAGGATTTGCCAAAGGGCAAACAGGTTCTTCGGCAATGCCACACAAAATGAATAGCCGTTCCTGCGAAAGAATTAATGGTTTCCAAAAAATATTAGCCGGTTATGTTACGATGCTGACAGGGCTTGCCGGGGACCAGTGGAACGAAGGCGATGTGTCCTGCTCGGTAGTTAGAAGAGTAGCACTTCCCGATAGTTTTTTTGCTATTGATGGTGCACTAGAGACTTTTTTAACTGTTCTAAATCAAATGGAAATTTTTGAACCTGTTATGGAGCGTGAAAATAAATATTATTTTCCCTTTCTTTCTACCACTACTATTTTGATGGAAGCGGTAAAAAACGGTGTGCCTAGAGAGGAAGCACATGAGATTATTAAAGAACATGCTGTTGCAACCGTTAGAGATTTACGAAACGGTAAAATTTCAGAAAATAATTTATTACAAAGACTTGCTGCTGATTCTAGGTTAAATTTATCTTCTGATAAATTAAATTCAATTGTTAATAATGCTGAAGTGCTTATCGGAAATGCAAAAAAGCAAGTACAGATATTTATTGAAGAAGTTTACAACTATGTTAAAAAATATCCGGAAGCTAAAGATTATAATCCGGGACGAATTTTGTAATTTGATGAAAATTAGATTTTTATGAAAGCGTTGATTGTGGTCAACGCTTTTTTTTTTACAAAGATAAATATTAATGGGAAAAAACTAAACATTCAAAACACAATTATCGCTATCTCCGTATTCTGTTTTTTCATAAGCATCGGCAGATTCATCGTTATGCCAAATATGTTCGTCAAGTAAATATCTGAAATAGTATTTACGATTAATTGGTAAATTTAGAGTAGTTTTAAATTCACCGGTTGTTTTTAATTTTATCATTTGGTTTTCATTTTTATTCCAATCGTTAAAAGTACCAACAATTGAAGCGGAATTATATTGTTTGGAAATAGAACTCGGAATTATAAATGTGATTTTGCAAACAGGTTTGGTTTTCAAATATTTCTTTTTAATAGTCATAATCATCCTCCTTTTCATATAAACTATAAAAAAAAATAAAAATTGCAATTGTCAATAAAAATAAAGCTCCAAAGAATAGGAGCTTTCAGTTAATCGAGGGGAGAGAGAGTAAATAATAAAATTTAATTTGATAAATATTTAGTAGAATCATCAGTTTTAAAATCTTTAATAAAAGTTTTTAATTCGTCGGTTAAGCGATTTAAATGATCGGCCGCACGGGCAACTTGTTGAATGGAATTGATATTACCATTGGTAATATTGGCGATGCCTTCAACGTTTCGTCTAATTTCATTTGCGTTTGAAGCTTGTTCTTCGCTTGCCGCGGCTACTTGACTAATTTCATCTTTTACATTGTTAAAAACAGTAATGATTTCGTTCAATGCATCTCCGGCCTTGTTGGCAAGAGTGATTCCTTCGTTAACGTCGCGTTCACCTTTTCTCATGGATTGTACGGCTTCGGTAGTATCAACCTGAATTTTTTTAATAGTATCGGAAATTTCCTTAGTGGCTTTGGTAGTTCGTTCGGCCAATTTTCTAACCTCATCGGCAACAACGGCAAAACCACGTCCTTGTTCACCAGCACGTGCCGCTTCAATTGCAGCATTTAAAGCAAGCAAGTTGGTTTGGTCTGCAATATCATTAATTACTTGAATAATTTCGCCTATTTGGTCGCTACTTTTTCCCAATTCATCAACAGTAACGGCAGCGGATTTAAAAACATCTGCCACTTTGTTTATTCCGGCAACGGTTTCCTTAACAGCTTCACCACCGTGTAAAGCAATGGTTCCTGCTTTTTCAGCTGTTTGTGCGGCATTTGTGGTGCTTTTGGTATTCTCTATAATTGTGTTTGCCATTTCGTCTATTGAAGAGGCTATTTCATTTGTCTGAAGACTTAATTCTTCTGCATCGGCTGTCATTTGCTCGGTGCTCGATGATATTTCCTGACCACCTTTTGATGTTTCATCTACTGCCCTATTTAAATTTCTAATTAAATTTCCTAACATTTTTCCCAGTGCATTTAAACTGTTTTGAATTTCTTGTTGATCGGCTTTAAAGTTATATTCCATTTCACCTGTTAAATTGCCAACAGCCATTCTATTCAAAAATCCGATTGTATGTTCCATCGGAATATCAAACGAATCAAAGGCTTCGTTTATTTTATGGACAAATTCCTTGAAATTATCGGAATAATTTGATTCATCAATTCGAGTGTGAATATAACCGTCTTTAATTTTTTGCGAAACAGTTTCAATGTCAATAAATAAATTAGCTAAATTTTTTTCCGCAGGATTTTTGGATGAAATTAAATTCGGTAAATTTTCAAAATCCCCGTTTCCTAATACTTCATTAAATATTGCCGAATTAGAATCAACAAGTGCGGAGTTTTTTAAAAGCTGAGCTATTTCATTTATCTCGGAAAAATCATTTACCGAAAACTCCGGTGATGGTTCACCATCACAAATCTTTCGAATGGTTAATTTGATTTTATCAAAAAATAAGATCAATTTCTTATTACTGACAAAAGTAAAAATTGAATAAAGAGATATTAAAATTGAAATACTAAAAAGAAATAAGTTGAAGTCAATTACAAAGACCGAGATGCAAAGCAAAATTACGGAAAGCAAAAGAAAAACCGAATTCTGAATTTGCATTGTTTTAATTAAACTTTTAGGCATTTAACTCTCCATAAAAAATTAGCTGAAGTTTGTATTTAAAAATCAATTTATTCTTTTTAAAAGTTATTTTCAATTCAAAATAAAAACTTTCGATTATACTTTATTATATAGTATAAAAAAATGGGTAAAATGAACAGAGCAAAAGTTTTAATAATTGAAGATGAAAGAATTGTTGCGTTAGATTTAAAAAACAAACTTGTAAAACTTGGTTACGAAGTAATTAATTTACTTTCGAGTGGTGAAAAGGCGTTAGAATATTTGGAGACGGAAATACCGGATTTGATTTTGATGGATATAATGCTGAACGGAGAGTTAGATGGAATTTTAACCGCTTCAATTATAAAAGAAAAATTTCATGTGCCTTTCATATTTATTTCTGCCTTAAGTGATGAAGGAACAATTCACAGGGCTAAGTTTACGGAACCATACGGATATATAGTAAAACCCTTTTCGGAAAGAGAATTAAAAACTACAATTCAAATTGCTCTTCATAAATCTGAAATAGAAAAAAAACTTGTTGAAAGCGAACTGAAATATCGGGCTTTATTTTATTCGGCTACAGATGCGGTAATAACGCATGATGAAGATGGAATTATTACATCTGTAAATTTAAGTGCTGTAAAATTATTTGGTTACAAGGAAGAAGATTTGGTGAAAATGGAAATAAAAAAACTTTTGCCTGATATTTTTATTAATCATTTAAAAAAAGGAGTGGATAGGTTTGTAAATAAAGGGGTTTCTATAATTGGTAATGCTATCGAACTAAAGGGTAAAAAATCTAACGGGGATATTTTCCCGATTGAACTTTCATATTCGCAATGGGAATTAAATAAAAAATTTCAATATACATTAATTATTCGTGATGTTTCGAAGCGAAAGCAGCAAGAGAAGCAGCTAAAAGATTCAAAACTTTTATTAGAACAAATGGTTGATGAACGTACTGAAGAATTAAAAGCTTTAATTGAGCAATCTACATTTCCAATTTGTGTTTATGATAAAGACGGTTCTATTGTTGATATAAACAATGCTTTTAGAAATGTTTGGAGGATTATTTATCCTGAGGTATCAATTGAAAATTACATTCTCAAAAAAGATAAGGTTTTTTCCTACTATAATCTTTATGGTGATATAAAAAAAATATTTAAGAAAGGTGGTAAATATAGCAGTAAACCGATTTATTTTGATGTTGAAGAAAATGGAAAGTTTAATGAAGGAATTGTTTTTAGATTTCATTTTTATTCTGTTAAAAATAAGCATAATAAGATATTCAGAATAGTATGTATTCTTGAAAATGTTACTACCGAGTTTAAAGCTGAAGAGATAAAATCGGAATTGGAATTAAAACAAAAACATGCCATTTTATTTTTAGAGAGAATTGAAGAAGAACGTAAACGAATATCCCGAGAATTGCACGATGAAATCGGTGCAATTCTATATACTGCAAAATGTAATCTCGATATTTTTGAGCAACAGAATAACAAAAAGATCAGAGAAATTTCTAATACAAAATATTTAATTGATAAAGCGGGGGTGGAATTAAAAGGCATAATTCATCAGCTGCATCCTGTTGCAATTGATAATTACGGACTGAAAGCCGCAATAAAAAAACTTTCCGATGAAATTAGAAGTTGTGGAATACAGGTGAATTTTGATTCCGATTTTTTAGCAAAAAGATACGACAAAAATATCGAATTAAATATATATAGAATTGTTCAAGAAGCTTTTACAAATATAAAAAAACACAGCAGGGCTTCAGAGGTTACTATTTCTTTTTATGAAAATGAAAATTTGTTTGTAATTATTAAAGATAACGGAATTGGTTTTAATGAATTTGAAAATTATTCGGATGAAACTCTAAGTTCGGAAAAGGTGAACGAAAAGGGTATGATAGTTTGTGCGGAAAAGAAAGAAACCTTCGGGCTGATAAATATGCAAGAAAGAGCAAAGAATATAAACGGGAGTTTAAGTATTGAATCGGAGCCGGGAAAAGGTACTGTAATTATTTTAGAAGTACCCGTTGAATACGGAGAAAGCGGAAATGAATAAAATTAAAATTTTAATTGCCGATGATCATGCGATTTTAAGAGACGGATTAAAATTGGCGTTACAAACAGATTCGGTATTTAAAATAGTTGGTTTTTCAAAAGATGGCAATGAAACGGTTTTAAAAGCAGAAACAATTAAACCTGATATAATTTTAATGGATATTGAGATGCCTTATAAAAACGGAATTGAAACAACCCGAGAAATCAGGGCTATGGACTGACCCGTAAAAATTTTAATTCTTACAATGTTTGATGATGAATCATTTGTTTATGATGCGGTTTCAGCAGGTGTTGACGGATATATTTTTAAACTGGATGATATGCAAGTTCTAATTAAGGCATTAAAAAAAATAGCAAATGGAGAAACTTTCTTTGATGAAAAAGTTTCGGAAATATTGGCAAGAAAAATACAAAACAAAAATAAGCCTAAAAAGACAAATCAAACAGTACCGCTTACTAAAAGAGAAATTGAAGTCTTAAAATTAATTACTCTTGGCGATACAACCAACGATATTGCCGAAAAACTCTACATTAGTTTTT
>CAZCBD010000022.1:15766-22157 GCA_964496755.1 uncultured Melioribacteraceae bacterium | reverse complement strand
TTAAAATTAAAACCTTGTCCGTTATCATTGTATTCAATACAAAGATTATTTATTGAATGTTCTAAAAGATTCGTAGCAACTTTTTGCATAATTAATCATCTTTAAATAAAGAATTATGCAAAAAAAATGCGAGAAAACTTTGAAACTATCCAACAAAGATTTAATTGAGTTCACTCTTCATTATAACAAATACAAAACTCAGCTTTATAATTTCGCATTGAAAATGACTCCCGATAAAATGATTGCCGAAGATGTTATTCAAAATGTTTTCCTAAAGTTCTTTGAAAATATCCACAAAATAAACAATAAGTCTGCTATTAAAAATTGGCTTTACACTTCTACAAGAAATGAAATTTACACCTATTTTAGAAAAAGAAAAACCCGAAAAACCGATTCCTTGGATAGTAATGAAATAAATCAAACCACCGAAAACCAATTGAATTTAGCAAACAGCATTGAACAAAAAGATTTTAAGGATTTAATATTAAAAAAAATAAATGAAATACCCTTCGAACAAAGAGAAGTTTTTCTTTTAAAAGAATATGGGAATTTCACTTATAAAGAAATTTCCGAAATGCTTGAAATAAGTAGCGATCTTGTTAAAAGCAGACTGTATAAAACACGTCAAAAACTAATCACTTTTTTAAAAACAATCATGGAAAATGAAAATAGCCTTGAGGTTTAACATGAACACTAATCCCAATAAAATTGAAATATTAATTAACGATTTTTTTGATTCGGAGTTAAATAAAAAACAAGAATCCGATTTATTTAATTTATTAGCGCAAAACCAAACCGCAAGAGAATACTTCACCAAGATGAATAGAATAAAAAGAGCTATTGCCGAAACTTCGGAAGAATTTCCGATAAATCTTGAAGAAGATATTCTGGGAAATATCTCTCAAAAACTTGAAGAAAAAAATAACTTTATCACCCGTTTTTTATCGAATCGACATTTAATCATTTTGACTTCCGGATTTGTTACCATAATTATTGCTTTAATCATATTCCTGTTTTCAGAAATAAACTACTACAAAAAAATTATTACAACAAACCAATTAAAAATAAAGCAACAAGCCCAAGTTATAAATCTAATAACTAACTACAGCTTAAAAGAAATAGAAATAAATGCAAAAAAAACAATTTCAAGGAAACCGTTATGAATATAAAAAAACTATTCTTTTTATTAATTGGCATTGCAATCTTTGCCTGTTCAAAAAATGATGTTAAAAATCAAAATCCATCTAATGCAAATAAAACTTGCATTAAGTCGAATAATTCTGATGAGCATGATACATATTTTGTTGCATGTGAAAAAATGCCTTCTCCAATAGGCGGAATAAAAGCAATTGCCGAAAAAGTAAACTATCCTGAATCGGCAAGAAAAAATAATATAACCGGTAGAGTTTTGATAAAAGCTTTTATAAACGAAAAAGGAATTGTTGACAAAGTTGAAATAATTAAAGGCCTTTCGGAAGATTGCGATTCGGCTGCAATGGCAGCAATAAAGAAAACAAAATTTATTCCGGCAACACAAAGAGGAAAAAAAATAAAAGCTCAAGTAACAGTGCCAATCTTCTTTAGTTTAAAGTAATTTTTCCCCTTTTAAAAGGGGAACGGCTCGTGGCAGAGGGCGCAACCGCGAGCCGTCTTCTCTGTTAAGAGAATGTGTTGTGGGATGTTTGTACTATCGTAATCTACTAAAAATACTTTATTAATATACATTTTTTAAAGTAAAAATCCACTCCTTTTTATTAAATTTAAAGTAAAATTTTTGAATTATGAAAATTATAGCTGATGAAAATATAACTTACGCTAAAGAGGCATTCTCTGCTTTTGGAAATGTAATATTACAACCCGGACGGAATATTGTTAAAACTGACCTAATGGACACTGATATTTTAATTATCAGATCTGTAACAAAAATAAATGAAAAACTTCTAAAAGACACAAAGATAAAATTTGTTGCAACAGCAACTATTGGAACAGATCATATTGATTTGAATTATTTAAATAATAATAACATCCATTTTACAAGTGCAAAAGGTTGTAATTCTCATGCAGTAGCCGAATATGTTCTAAACGGTATTCTAACATTTGCATCCAAAAAAAACATTAACTTGGAAAACAAAACCATTGGAATTATTGGGGCGGGAAATATCGGATCAATAGTATCAGAATACTCAAAAATTTTAGGATTAAAAGTTTTCTTAAATGATCCGCCCCTAGCCGAAAAAAAACTCGATCACAATTTTGTTGATCTTAACGATGCTTTAACTTGTGATATTGTTACTTTTCACGTGCCTCTCACCAAATCCGGTAAATACCCTACATTTCATTTATTAAATGAATCAAACATTTCGATCATAAAAAAAAATGCACTTCTTATAAATGCTTCAAGAGGCGAAGTAATTGATAACAAAATTTTACTGAAATACTTAAGAAAAAAACAAAATATATTTACAATCTTAGATGTCTGGGAAAATGAACCGGCTATAAATTTGGAACTACTAAAATTAGTTGATATAGCTACCCCGCATATTGCCGGTTATTCTGTGGAAGGTAAATTAAATGGAACTCGAATAATTTTTGATAAATTAAACTCGTTTTTTGATAGCAAACATAAATTTAATGCTCCTATCTTAAAACTTAACAAACAAATCAAATTTTCTCCCGAATCAAACTTTATTACTTTGCTTACAAAAGTTATTACCGAAATCGGGCAAATCAGTGATGAAAGTTTTCGAATGAAAAATTTGCTTCTCAAAAAACAAACTAATGCAATTGAAAATTTTGATCTTCTCAGAAAAACTTATTCTCTCCGGCATGAGTTTGACAATTATATTCTTAAAAATATAAACCGAAATTTAATTGATAAATTCAAAAAACTACGGTTTCAAGTTTAATTATACATAACGGACTAAAATATTTTTTCAATACAAAATTAACTTGAACAATGATATATTTAATTTCAAATGTAATTACAGTAATAATTGAATGAATTTTTAACACAAAAGGCAAATATATGTTTACATATAACAGCATTGTTTCTTTTTCCGATTCAGATCCGGCCGGCATTTTATTCTTTGGAAATTATTTTAAGCTTGCTCACTTTGCTTACGAAAACCTCCTAACGGAAAATGGGATGTATCTGAAATTATTCAACAGCCAAAATTTTATTGTACCCCTAGTAAATAGTAATGCTAATTATTACTCTTCTTTAAGATCGGGAGAAAAATTCATAATTGATTTAATAGTTGAAAATATTGGAAAATCATCTTTTACTTTATGTTTTAATTTTTATAGCTCACAAAAAATTAAATCTGCAGAAATTAAAACAACGCATGTTTTTGTAAGTAAAAAAACCGGAAAAAAAATTCTGATTCCAAAAGAGTTCAAAATCTTTTTACAAAAATTTGTTAAATAATTTTTCCAATTTTCTTTTATCTGTTTTTCCCGTCGGAGTTAGTGGAAACTTATTTATCACATAAATTTTCTTTGGAATTTTATATGATGAAATTTTTCCACTCAATTCTTTTTTAATATTCACCTCACTGAAGCGCGAAGAATTTTCCATTTCAACAATTGCAATTACTGCTTCGCCCCAAGTTTTATCTTTTCGCCCAAAAACTAAAGCGTCGGAAATATTGGGAAGCGCTTTTAAGCAAATTTCAATTTCCGCCGGATTTATATTTTTGCCTCCGGATATAATTATGTCTTTTTTTCTACCGGTTATTATTAGTGATTTATTTTTATCAAGTTTTCCCAAATCGCCCGTCAAGAAATAACCCTCTGCATCTGTATTTTTTACAATTCGATCTTTGTATAAACTCCCCATGTAAAGCGTTGGAGATTTAATTTTTATTTCACCATCCGAAGCAAATTTTATTTCAACTTTTTTAAAAACTATTCCGGAAGAATGAACATTTTTCTCTGTAATATATTCTGCAGCAATCATTGAAGCGGTTTCCGTGGAACCGTAAACTTTTACAATCGGCCAATTTTGTTGCACTAATTTTTTCAAAAATAAATCGTCACAAGCTTCACCCCCAAGAAATACAAACCTCAGATTTATCCACGGTTGTAATTTCTTTTCAATTAAGTTCTTAAATAATGTAGGGACAAAAGAAAGTAAAGTCGGTTTAAATGTAATACAACTTTTAAAAATATTTTGAGTATCAATTTTCTGAGGTATAAATAATTTTGATCCTGATAACAAAGCACGTAAAAATATTTGAAACCCACCTATATGAAATAATTGCAAAGACAATAGCCATGTATCGTTTTTATGTTCTATAAAATTATTAGATAAAACAACAGAATTCCCCAGACTATTGAAAGAATGCAAGATCGGTTTCGGTTCTGAAGAACTACCGGATGTAAATAAAATCAAAGCGACTTTATCCGGTAATAGATCATCGCATGCGGAAAGCGTTTTTTTTATGTTAGCAAATTCAAATTCAGTTAAATTTGGATCAACAATAACAGGTATCCCCGACAATTCCCATGTTGCAATGATTTCTAAAATATTACTGAATAAATTTTGTGAATTTACAATGTTTATTTTTTGTGTTTTCACCTTTTCTTCAATCTGTTTAACTCTTTTCTGAATCATCTCTTTCAGAGTTTGAAAATCGATTTCAGTATCATCAAATAAAATAGAAAAGCTTTCTAAAGCCTTTAGCGATGCGTATTTAGAAAAATATTTAAACATTAAACTTGTATTCCAAAATTGAAGAAATATTTTCTTTTGATAGTATTCCCTTCTCAAATATTATTTCATTATTGAAATTAATAGGGGACAAATCTAACATACCCAACGTAGCTAGCCCGTGAGCAAATTCGGAGGTCATAAAAGGTAAGAGCAGAAGATTCAATTTGAAACCGACAATTGTTTCCAAAGCTGAAGATAAAATAACGGGAATCTTTTGCTTACGTGCATAATTAATAATTCTAAGAGAACTAAAATATCCACCCTTTAATACCGGTTTAACAACAATAAAAATATTCTTAGTTATATCATATTTTTGCAAATCACAAACATTTGAATATGATTCATCTAATGCTACCGGAGTTTTTATATATTTTGAGATTAAAATATTTTCGGCTAACGATTGAGTCGGTTCTTCAATATATTCGAAATTAAACTCTTCGATCGTCTTACGATATTTCATCAAATCTTGCAAACTCCACCTGCCATTAACATCTACCCTGAACCTGCAATTAAACTCTTGAACAATTGCACGCAAATATTTTATATCCTCTGCTATGTTTCCTTTAACTTTTAGCTTAATTGTTGAAAAGCCATTTTTAATTTTAGATTGAATTTTTTTTCGCGTTAAATTTATTTCGTTTACCCCGACTACTGCATTTAATTTTACAGAGCGAATATTATTTTCGTCGAAAACAAATTTATTTTTTTTTTGCAAAAAATTTATAAGGGCCAACTCAACGGCCGCTTTCGTTGCCGGAAGCTTAGTTAACGATTGTAATAATTCAAATTTCTCTAACTCTTTTGAAAACAGTAAATATTCTTTTCCCGAAACTTTCTCAATTGCATTTAATGCTTCTTCATAAGATTCCGTACCAAGTTCAGGTAGAGGAGATATTTCACCCCATGCTATATCATCAGAATCATAAACAGAAACATAAATCACTTTGCGTTTAAAATATTTTCTCTGTGATGATTCAAAGGAATGCTTAAAATTAAATTCATACGGTTTATATTTAAATTTAATGCGAATCATAAAACTTCGCCAATTACAATTAAGATTCCAAACAAAAATGCAAACAGTGCCGTTTTAGCAAGTAACTGGTTTAAGCTTTTTCTTTCCTTCAATTGCTTGTACATTGTAAATGACAGCGGCAACAAAATTACCGGAAATAATTTGTTTAAGCCTAATTTAATGGACATCAAAATAATTATGCATTCTGCAAAAAGAAAAAATAATAAATACTGATATGCCGTAAATTTTTCACCAATAATAACAGACAGTGTTTTTTTTCCTGCTTGTTTATCAGTTTCAATATCTCTGAAATTATTTACGACTAAAATATTTGCAACTAATAATCCCATTGCAATTGAATAGAAAAATACTTCGTAATTTATTTTTAAAGTATAAACATAAAATGTTCCCAATAAAGCAACCGGTCCAAAAAAGAGAAAAACAAATAAATCACCCAAACCATTGTATGCCAAGGGAAATGGCCCGGCAGTATATAAATATGCAAATAAAATAGATAGCAAACCAATTATTAAAATGTAGTATGACGATACAACAACCAGATATAACCCACACAAAAAAGCAAAGCCAAAAACTATAAATATAGCTTTTCTCATTTGTGAAGTTGTGAGCCACCCATTGGCCAAAGCTCTTTTAGGCCCTTTTCT
>CAZCBD010000022.1:0-15756 GCA_964496755.1 uncultured Melioribacteraceae bacterium | reverse complement strand
AGCACCCTTCAAATAATCGTATAAATCGTTTACATAGTTTGTTCCAATCTGAATAAGAATTGCAGAAAATAAAATCATGAAAGTTGTAAAAAAATCAATCTCTACAATTCTGGAAGCTAAAACAGTTGCAACCATAATTGGCGAAAGTGAGGCAAATAAAGTTTTCGGTCTTGCAGCTAATAAAAGACTTTTAATTAATCCGGGCATTAAGGAACTCGCGGAAATTTTGAAAAATCTGGTTTGCGCTTTTCATTGTAGGCTTTTTTCCCTTCCTGTGCTTCTTCACTCATATAATAAAGCAATGTTGCGTTGCCTGCTAATTCTTGAATACCGGCCTGTCCATCTAATTCTGCATTAAACGCTGATTTTAAAAGTCGAATCGAAAGAGGACTATTTTGTAGAATTTCTTTTGCCCATCTAACACCTTCATTTTCTAACTCGTCTATCGGCACCACTTTATTTACTAATCCCATTTCCATTGCTTCTTGGGCATTGTATTGCCTACATAAATACCAAATTTCGCGCGCTTTTTTTTGTCCTACCAATCGCGCAAGATAACTGGCACCAAATCCTCCGTCAAAACTTCCGACCTTTGGGCCGGTTTGACCAAAAATAGCATTATCAGCAGCAATAGTTAAATCACAAACAACATGCAGAACATGACCACCGCCAATTGCATAACCGGCAACCAATGCAATAACCGGCTTGGGCATAGTTCTAATCACTCGTTGTAAATCCAAAACATTTAATCGGGGAACTCCGTCTCCGCCCACATATCCTTTGTCACCTCTAATTTTCTGATCGCCACCGGAACAAAAAGCATATTTGCCATCTTTTGCCGGCCCATTGCCTGTTAACAAAACAACTCCTATTTCAGGATCTTCTCTGGCATCAGAAAAAGCCGAATACATTTCTGATACGGTTTCCGGCCTAAAAGCATTTCTTACTTCCGGTCTATTAATAGTAATTTTAGCAATTCCGTTTGCTTTCTCATAAATTATATCTTCATAGGTTTTAACCATGTTCCAATTTACTTTCATTTGGTACTCCATATTTTGCTTATAAATTTTTTTAATTCCTTTGTAATTTCATTTGGTCTTTCAAGATGCACATTGTGACCAACATTCTTGAAAATTATTAAGTTAGAATTTTTAATTTTTTGTGCAAGCCTTTTTGAAATCAGATGATATTTCGTATCTTCCGAACCGGCAAATATTTTAACAGGTACACTCAAGTTATTTAAATGCTCCCAATACGAGTTCATTTTGCCGGTAGAAAAACCTCTTAAAGAATTTGAAATTCCAACCGGATTATTTTGAAGTTTATTTTCCTTGATTTGATTTTGCATTAAAATCGGTAATTTTTTTTGAGTTGCAAAAATAGGATGTTCTACCCAAAAATCCACAAACCATTCTAATCCATTTTTCTCAATTCTATCGGCAAGCTCATTATCATTTCTTTTTCGCACAAATCTTTCTTTTTGCGATTCTATTCCCGGTGTTGTACTTTCTAAAATCATTGCCTCAACCAAATCGGGATATTTTCTTTGAAAAGCAAAAGCAAGGCGCCCACCCATTGAATAGCCATAGAGAATAATTTTTTCAACATTTAATTTTTCAATTATGCTTTTTAATACTTTAATTAAAAAAAATTCAGTATAAAAATTTACATCTAAAGGTGAATCACTTTCGCCATGCCCAACAAGATCAGGTACAATTATAAAATATTTATCTTCGAAATTTCTTGCTATTCTTATCCAATCATTTTTTGAACCTGAAAATCCGTGAAGAAACACTAATGCTTTCCCGGAAATTGACCCGTACAGATTGTACGACACTCTTATGTTTTCAATTAATTCTGTTCTAGTTAGCATATTCTTCAATTCTTTCAACTAATTGCTCAATAAAATCAGCTGTTATATCCGAATCGGTTTGAATCTCCAAAATTGAAATTGAATTTGATGTTTGAAGAAAAAAACATTCACAATCTTTTTTTGATTTTGCCAACAAATAATCTATGCCATAAACTTCACATAAATCTTTAATTGATAATTTAAAATTCGTAACAAAATATTTTTTCAAGATTTTTTTGTATTTCATTATCGGCAACATTTTAAAGATTCCACCGCCGTTATTATTAAGCACAACTATTTTAAGTTTCAATTTTTTGAGATTAAAATTATTAAATGCATTTGCAGAATAAATGAAAGATAAATCACCTAAAATTAAAATAGTTTCTTTCTTTGTTACATCAGCTATACCTGCTGCAGTTGAAATCAAACCATCTATTCCACTTGCTCCTCTATTGGAAAAAACGGTTACGTTTTCAGTTTTAACAATCCCCAAATTATCAAACAATCGAATAGGCATACTATTTCCAAACATTAAATTCGATTTAGGTTTAATACAATCTAAAATTACATTCACCCAATATCCTTCAAAAAGCTTATCCGTTTTTGTCAAATATTTTGTAATGATTTTTCTCGCCTTGTCATTTGCCTTCGCTATTTCATCAACAAATTCTTTATCATTTTCCACAAAATAATTTTTAATAAAATCACAAAATTCATTAGGAGTACTTTTATAAACAGCTGACATCGTTTTTGAAGGATCTTTCAAATCACCGAATTTATTCACGGAAATTTTATAGGCAGTTGAATTCTCAAAAAACCCCAAAACAGAATTAGCTATAGGAGCATTTCCGAATTGAATAATTAAATCCGGACAAATCATTTTTTCTATTTTCTTACTTTTAAAAAAAATTGAATGTAAAGAAATTAAATATTTCGAGTTAAATGAAAACCGAATATTCGAATTAATATCTGCAAGAATAGGAATTCTATATTTGTTCGATGTTAAAATAAGTTCGTTTAATTCTTCGGGTTTAAAATTATTATCTCCAACAAGGAATATTTTTCTAGTAAACTGTCGTATATCAGTATGAATCTTAATCTTATCGTTCGACACAGAGTTATAAAGTTTAAAATTATAATTTGTCATTAAATTCTGATCAATAATATCAGTATGATTATCAGGTTCAAACGGTTTATCGAATTGAAAATTAATATGCACCGGCCCCAGATCCGAGATTAAACCAATTGAAAAAAGAGTTTCCAAATTTGAGATAAATGAAGTGATATTTTTTTTTGATATTTCATCGGCGGAAGTTTCAAGAAAAGCCCTGATATGATTTACAAAAATATTATTTTGATTAATTGTTTGATTAGCACCTGTATTCCGTAAATATGCCGGTCTATCGGCCGAAATAACTACCAAAGGAATTCTTTGAAAATATGCTTCAATAATCGCAGGATATAATTCGGCAACCGCTGTACCCGACGTGGTAACAATTGCAACCGGGGCATTTGCAGCTTTGGCTAATCCCAGAGCAAAAAACGCATTCTCTCTTTCATCTAAAATCACATGTTTTTTGATTTTTTTCTCATTCTCTAAAGCAAATATCAGTGGTGTACTTCGTGAACCGGGTGATATACAAACATTTCTCACACCAATATTGATTAAGGCTTGAACTAATATTTCACTCCAAAAAACATTTCTATTTACATTAATTTTCATATTCAAATAACATTTTTATTGGATTCATCTTAAGCTCCGATTCCAAGAATTCAGATTCAAAATCTGAGCCTTCCACTATTCCACAACCGGAATAAATTTTCAAATTTCTATCTCTTTCCAGGGCAGAGCGAATACCGACAATAAACTCGCCTTCCTGTTCCAAATTAAACCAACCTAATACACCGGCATACATTCCTCTGTCATATTTTTCAATACTTGAAATTAATTCCGAAGCAATCTTGCAGGGTGTTCCGCATACAGCCGGAGTAGGGTGTAACTGATTAACGATTTCAAGAATATCCGCTTCGGGTAATAATGTCGCAGTTATTTGCGTCCACAGATGTTGAATGTTTTCCAATTTTTTTATTTTCGGTTTTGATGCATAAGTGATTTCCGTTGAATAATTTTCCAGAGTTGATAATATAAAATCAACCACTGCTCTTTGCTCTATTAAATTTTTATTGCTGGACAATAATTCTTCCGATAATTTCTCATCCTCGATATTATCCTCCCCTCTCTTTATAGAACCTGCTAAAGCATCTGCATAAACCTTTCGAGAGGAGATTTTAATTAATTTTTCCGGTGTTGAACCAAAAAATAATGAGCCTTGTTTTTTATAAAAAAAAGTATAACACTTCGGATAATTTTGAGTTAATATTTTTTTGATGTGAAATACATTTAATTCATCATTTAATTCGGTTTGTATAAATCTTGATAAAACAATTTTAGAAACCTGACCTTTTCTAATTGCGTTTAATGCTTCTGAAATATTTTTTCGCCAATTTTTTTTCGCTTTATTAACATCGGTCTTTATATCTAATTTGATTCTTTCAATTTTTCCCGTGCCGTTGGTTGTAGATAAAAATTTTTCTAAAAGTTTTATCTTCGATTTATCGTATGTACCTTTATCATTAGGATTAAAATTAAACAAACTGAAATGTTCTCCGTTCATACTAACAAACAATATCCGAGGAATAAACCATTCGGAATTTTTAAAATCATTCCACGAATTTGATTTTGAGTTTCCTTGAAATTTAAGTCCGCCTAAAAAAAGAGGTATTCTTTTTTTGTTTTCAACAGTGAGGTTGGTAAAAAATTCGGATTTTATTTTTTTAAAATCTACTTCCTTTCCGTTAAAAGAGATAAAACTATCAATTCCCAGAAGCTCAATATTTTCGGTAGGATTATTAACATAAAAATAATTTAAGTTTAAATTATTTAATATATTCAAATATTCATCGAATAATATTCTCTTTTGAGAAAATAAATAACTTACAATACTTGATTCAGCGGTTATTTTTGATTGGGTTAAAAATTTTTTAATGTCTATTTTTATCTGCAAAATTTATTCTTTCATTATTTTAAATTAAAAGATAAAGTTAGTTTTATTTATCAAATCTTTCAAATTGAATATGAGTAAAAAACATACGGGAAAAATATTAATTGATTCCGAATATATCCCATTTACTTTGCGCAAAAGTAAAAGGGCAAAAAGGATAATTATAAAGATTGATATAAGTGGTAATTTAGAGTTAGTTATACCTTTTTATTCAAGTATAAAAGCAGGAACAATATTTCTAGAAAAGCAAACCGATTGGATAAAAAAACATTTCACAAAACTTGATAGAAGTAAAAATAAATATTCCTTTTTAGGAAGGGAAATACAAATTTGTGAAAACAAAGAAATGAAAAAAGACTTTTTTTTTGAAGATGAAAAAAACATTCTTCAAATTAAAGATTCGGATGCTACTGCAGATGCTTATTATAAGTGGTTAAGAAAAGAAGCGGAAACATATTTAATTGAAAGGACTTATAAAATTGCATGTAAAATAAATTTTCATCCTAATCGGATTTCACTTCGAAACCAGAAAAATCGCTGGGGGAGTTGCACCTCACAAAAAAACATTTCCTTGAATATTAAATTAATGCAATTTGAACCGGAGTTAATTGATTATGTTATTATTCATGAATTGTGTCATTTAAAAGAAATGAATCATTCGCAAAAATTCTGGCAACTGGTTCAGAGCTTTTTGCCAAACTACAAAGAATTGCGCAAAAAACTGCGAGGCAATATTTAGCTTTTACTTTCAATAATTTTACAGATTTCTTCATGCCTAAAACAATTAACCGTGTGATCATTAACCATTCCAAAGGATTGCATATAAGCATAACAAATTGTAGGTCCAACAAAACTAAAACCAAGGCGTTTTAGTTCTTTGCTCATTTTTCGGGACAAATCGGTTTCGGTTGGTATTTCCGAAATATTTTTCCAGTAATTAATAATTGGTTGCCCATCTGAAAAGTCCCAAATAAAATCGGCAAAAGAATTAAATTTTTCTTTCACCTTCAAAAAAACTTTAGCATTATTTATTGTTGAAATTATTTTCAATCTATTTCTAATTATTCCATTGTTTTGTAACAATTCTTCGATTTTCGTTTTATCATATTCAGCAATAATTTCAGGATTAAAATTATCAAAAGCCTTTTTGTAATCTTGACGTCGTTTTAAAATCGTGTACCAATTCAAGCCTGCTTGTGCTCCTTCCAAAACCAGCATTTCAAATAAAGCTGCATCATCCCAAATCGGCACTCCCCATTGTTCATCATGGTATTTCACATACAGTTTCTTATCAAGTGGAAGCCACGCACATCTCTTTTTCATCTTACTTTGTAAATTGTTTTATGTATGAATCAACAGTAAAATTTCCTTTCGTACTTTTTTCAATAAGCTCATTATAATTTAATAAAGCTCCGTATTTAAAGAAATTTTCTTTAAGAAAGTTTCCAACCTCTACTCTATCAATAAAATCAGAAGTTCCAAGAATTTTATTTGAGATATAAAAAAACAATTGAGATGCTAATAGTTCTCCTAACATATAATTTTGATAGTAAGCCGGATACAAAGCAATATGGATTTTAGCAGCCCAATCGGGTTTATTTCTATTTTCGGGATACTTTAATAATTGATATTTTTCAACGAGATTTTTCCAGAGTAAATTTAAGTCTTGTTCGGGGTTTGCATACATTTCTTTTTCGAATCGATAAACAACTTGTACCCATCTGGAAAAAACCAATTGTTCAAGCTTCAACTTTTTAAATGCAATATTTTCAATTTGCTTCGCCTTCTCCTTATTAACATTCGCAATTTTGTTTAACCAATTTGTATCTGCCGCCATTCTCCCAAACAGCATTGCAATTGCCTCGGTTGTAAAAATATGTGCGGGTTCTCTTAAATGCCAAGGTAAATTCATATCGATATATTTATCATATACAGCATGTCCGAATTCGTGAAGCATTGTTCCTGCCCAACGATAATCATCCTTAATATTACATAGAACCCTCACATCACCGCTTTTATCAACATGCATACAATAAGCATGCTGATATTTGCCTTCCTTTTCAAAAAGATCGCTATTCTTAATTAAGTCATCAATTTCTAATCCGATACCTTTAAAAAATTTTGATGTTAAAGCAACAATATTTTTTCCTTTAAAAAAAACATCAAAATCTATATCATAAATTTCCGGCCCTTGCTGAAAAAATTTATCTTCATAATGCCATGGCATTAATTCCGTAGCGGCAATATTCAAACGGGTTGAAATATAAGCATCAATTTCACTTTTAATTTTTATAAATTCGGGTTTTATTTTTTGTTCTAAGTCATCGAACAAATAATCAAGTTGCGCATAACTTAATTCATCAAGTTCTAAACTCATTTCATGAAAATTGTCATAACCAAGATCAGCAGCCATTTTGTTTCTCAATTTAACAAGGCTAATCACCTTCTGTTCAACCTCTTCGCCGATTTGTTTACTTGCTTCCCAAACCGATTTAAGTTTTTTGCTATCAATTGAATTCTTTAAGATTAAATCAATTTCATTGTCCGATAATTTTTCGCCGGCAATATTTGCTCTAAATGTTGAATATATTTCTTCTATTTTATTAGCTGATAAAATTATTTCTTCAAGTAATTCCGGATCAACTTGATTCTTTTTATATGTTCTGTATAAAACATCTAATTCTCTTTTTAAAACCGGATCTTTGATTTCCCCTGATTTTATTAAACTATCAAGATATTTGAAATCATTTTTCTCGGAATGAATTTTGCTTAATTGAATTTCCAAATTCGCAGCTTCCTTGTAAAGTTTTGCATTGCCGGAAATGGAAGCCTTGAAAAAAGTATCATTATATTTTGTAAAAATCGGACTAACTTTATTTTCATATTTTTCAATAAATTCTATTAACTTCTTACTCATAAATCACCTATAAAAAAGGCAGGTTTAACCTGCCAATTAATATCTCAACAAGTCCTCATCTCTATGCAAAAGTAAAATTGCAGATTGAGGCACAATAATTAATTTTTCATTATCCAATTCAATTTCAATTGAATCACGTTTTAAGTACAAAGCAAAATCGCCTTCGCGTGCTTGCAGTGGAATATACTTTCCGGTAGTGCAATCTTTCCATGTATCATCATCCGAAGGTGCAGCAATTGGATATCCGGGACCTACCTTTAATACATATCCGCCTTGCACTTTTTCTTTTTCCTTTACACCCGGCGGCAAATACAAACCGCTTTGAGTTTTCTTCAGATTATCTTCCGGCCTAATTAAAACCTTATCTCCAACAATTATAATTTTGCTTGTATCTACTAACACATTTTCCTCATATTTATTAGATTAAAATTAAATTCAAACAAATTAAGCTCCGAAAAAATCACTGTACAAAATAAAAGCCATCAAAGCTAATAATAAAACAAAACCAATATTTTGGATTGCAATTTTAAATTTAATTGGTAATTCTCTTCTAATAATTCCTTCCAAAGCAATAATAATCAAATGCCCCCCGTCTAAAGCAGGTAATGGAAAAATGTTTATAAGCGCCAAACTTAAGCTCAGCATTGCTAAAAATCTCAAAAAGCTTGATAAACCCGAATCCGCAGATTTAGCAGCAAACTGAGCGATTTTTTTTGGACCACCAAAAGCTTGACCAAATTCAATTTTACCAACAAAAACCTTTTTAACCATATTGTATGTTAATAGTGTATAATTAAAAATGTCTGTTGTGGCAAGTAAGGCCGCCTCAGCAAAGCCATAGGTTTTTGTTTCAAATTTACCTGTGTATATGTCAACCAAAAAAACTCCAAGTTTGCCGGAACTATCGGGTACTATAGCTTGAGATATTGTATCTTTTCCTCTTAGGATTTTAAGCGATACGGCTTTTAAGGAATTAGCCGAAACAATTTCCCTAAGCATTTCTTGCGAATAAATTGTTAACCCGTTAATTGAAATTAGAGTATCTTTTGTTTGCAACCCGGCAATACTCGCAGGTGTATTTTCCAGCACTTTGGCAAGTACGGTTTTCCGTTCGCCAAGAGGCAAGAAAAATTTATCCGGTTTCATTCCTTTTAAAATGTCGGACTGAATTTTTATACTTTCGGTTTTATTTTTCCTTTTAACCTGAACCAAGATATCATTGCCTAAAGATTCAATTAAAAATGACTCTACAACTTGTTGCCAATCTGCAACCTTGATATTATTGACGGAAATTATTTCATCTCCGGTTTTAAAACCTATTTGAAAAGCTTTGCTTGTATCCGCCAAATATCCGATTTTGGTAGAATTGATTACCGGTTTTCCTTCATAAAAATTTATTCCCCAAAAAATTATCAGTGTTAACAACAAATTCATTAAAACACCGGCAGAAATTACAAAGAGTTTTTGAAAAGTGTTTTTTGATCTAAACTCCCACGGTTTGGGTTCTGTTTTAGCAAAATCTTTATCCATTGTTTCATCAATCATACCGGCAATTTTCACATATCCGCCAAGTGGTATTAGACTTATTCTATAATCAGTATGCCCTTGTAAATCAATGTCTTCTGGAAGATCGCCAAAAGTAAAACCATTTATTTTATTCCATCCGAATAATCTTTTTCCAAATCCGATAGCAAAAACATCGGTTCGCATTTTAGATAATTTCGCAGCAGCAAAATGTCCGAACTCATGAACAAAAACTAAAATTCCAATTGTAATTATAAAATACATTAATTCATTCATTTACAGAAAACTCCAATATTATTTCTTAAATACTCTCTAGTTTGACGATCGGTTTCAAAAATTGATTCAATATCCGGCCGAGAAATTTTATCAATATTATCTAATGCATTTTCAATTACATTTGAAATATCTAAAAACTTTATTTTTCTATCTAAAAACCATTCAACTGCTATTTCATTTGCGGCATTGAGAATACAGGAAGTATTGCCGGCTTGTTCCAAAGAATCAAAAGCTAATTTCAAACATTTAAAAGTTTCCAAATCAGGTTTAAAAAAAGTAAGATTTTGAATTTCAAAAAAATTTGTTTCAACAAATTTACTGGGAAATCTTTTCGGATAGGTTAAAGCATATTGAATTGGTAATTTCATATCGGGTAAACTAAGTTGTGCTTTTATTGACATATCAACAAATTCAATCATTGAATGAATAACAGATTGAGGATGCACAACAACATCAATTCTTTCGGACGGCAAATCAAATAACCAATGAGCTTCAATTACTTCCAATCCCTTGTTCATCATTGTTGCCGAATCAATTGAAATTTTATTGCCCATTTTCCAATTAGGATGATTTAATGCATCGTCTACATTAACCGTTTCCAATTTATGAATATCCAAATTCAGAAACGGACCGCCTGAAGCAGTAATAATCAATTTATTTATTTCATTTTTATTTTCTCCAACCAAGCATTGAAAAATAGCACTATGTTCAGAATCGACAGGTATCATTTCAGCATTATGTTTCTTGATTAAATTGTTTACAATTTGACCTGCAACTACAAGAGTTTCTTTATTTGCCAGTGCTATTCTTTTGCCTGATTTTATTGCCTGAATAGTTGAAGATAAACCCGCAAATCCAACTACAGCATTAAGTAAAATATCATAATCGGTAATTTTTAATGCTTCAATTAATCCTTCGCTGCCTTCAAGAATTTTCGTATTGCCCGTATAATTTGAAATAAATTTTTTAGCAGCGCTTTTGTTGGTAATTACGGCATATTTAGGATTATATTTTTTAATTTGGGTCTGAAGTAATTCGATGCTTGTATTTGTACTTAATACAGATACGGAAAATTCATCTGGAAAAGCATCAACAACCTCTAATGTGTTTTTCCCGATCGAACCGGTAGAACCATAAACAATTAAATTTTTCATTTAAATCTTTCTAATTTGGATTTTTATTAAGAAATGTAAAATAAAAAAATATTCTGATAACTTTTTGAAAATCGTTCAAAATAAAATCGTTTAAAATAAAATCATTCAAAATAATTTTCAAATAATTTTTCCAAATGGTCAAGATCCATTTCGTATAAACTAAAAGTTACAAAATCGGCAAAGTTATTTAACACTACAACTGCATTAATGCTGGTATCTTTTTTTTCAAGATTAGCAATTTTCTTTGCAATATTTTGGTTTACCGCTTGAATCTTTTCATATATTTTTTGAACTCCTTTCATTTCCCAATCGGCCGTTAACCCTTTTCTGGCTCTGAAATATTGAGCCAACAAATACATGGATAAAACTCTAAACTCCGTTTCTTCGAGCGATGAAAACGGCAAATGGAATTTAACAAGCGGTTTCATTTTTGCAAGAATAGGGCAACCGCTTGTAGCCATAATAATTCCGATTATACTGCTTACACCAACTTGAACGGAAACCTGTTTAAAGTACTGACGTTCATTATGTAATACAAATATTTTGGCTTTTTCGTAAGAAGGCATATTTGTAAAAAAATCAATTATATCTTTCAAGCTTACGGCAATAGGGCAATACTCGTTTTGTTTTTTGTCAAGTGGGCAATGGGAACAACCAAACATGGAAAGCTTTGTCCATTCGGGATAAACATCGTTTGATTCTCTTATTAAATTCAGTGTTTCAGAATCAATTCTAATTTTAAATAATTTTTCCAATTTGTCATTAAAAACAAATTTATACAATATTTTAAAGTCCTTATTATTTTCCACTTTCAAGCCTTTGTTCCTTTGCATGATTAATTTGCATTTTATAAATGCTTCTAAATGCTAAATTAAAATCATTTTCGAAAGATGCAAATAAGTCTTTAACGGAAACTATTTCATTTATCAATCCCGAACTTTGTCCGGCTTCAAAAATTCCATCATTTAAGTTGCCTTCAAACATTCCGATCATCTCTTTTTTCTTGCCTAACATTTCACGCAATTCATCTTTGTCAATGCAACTTTGTTCTGCAGTTAGAAGTTTCAAAGCAAAATCGGTTTTTAATGCTCTTGCCATTCCAAGTTTTTTTAATATCAAAATAGTTGAATTATCTGAGGCTTCTAAAATCTTTTGTTTGTAATTATTATGTAGTCCTGATTCTTTGGTAGCGGCAAAAGCAGTTCCAATTTGAACTCCTTCGGCCCCCAAAGCCAGTGCCGATAATATCTGCCGACCCGTAGCAATTCCACCGGCAGCAATAACAGGAATTTTTACCGCATCAACAAGTTGTGGTATCAAAGCCATAGTTGTTATCTCATCCGCACCATTGTGTCCTCCGGCTTCAACACCTTCGCCAACAATAGCATCACACCCTACACTTTCGGCTTTTAATCCGAACTTCACCGCCGGTACAACGTGAACTACTTTTATTCCGGCTAATTTAAATTTATCAATAAACTTTCCGGGATGACCTGCCGAAGTAAAAACTATTTTAACATTATTTTTAATAACAACATCTACTAATTCTTCAGCATCTTGACGTAGGAGAGGAATATTCACTCCAAAAGATTTATCAGTTGCTTTTTGTGTTTTTAAAATGTGTTCTTCCAAAAGAGGAGGTTTCATTGAACCGGCACCAATTAATCCCAAGCCGCCACAATTTGAAACTGCCGAAACAAGTTTCCATCCTGAAGCCCAAACCATTCCGCCTTGTATTACCGGTTTTTCTATTTCCAACAAATTCGTGATTCTATTCTTAAATTTCATGCTGCAATTTCCATTAGTTTTTCTTGAGTAAAACTATGAATCAATTTATGAAATTCCAATTAATTGATAATAAAAACGGAAATGGTTATGTTTAATATTCTATTAATATTAAAGTTTAGGTTAAAAATGCGTGCAATAATTCCCGTAGCCGGATTCGGCACAAGATTAAAACCCCATACTTATAGTTGGCCGAAAGTACTATTGAATGTAGGGGGCAAGCCTATATTGGGCCATATTTTGGACAAATTGTTGGAGGAAAAAATTCGCAAGGCTACATTTATTATTGGTCATCTTGGCGATAAGATAAAAACTTATATTGCAAAGGAATATCCCTCTATTAGTGCTGATTTTATTGAACAAAAAGATATGCTTGGTTTGGGGCACGCTATTTATACGGCTATTCCAACCTTTGACGAAGACGAGATTTTTATAATTCTCGGGGATACTGTGTTTGAAGTTGAATTAAAAGATGTATTTGCAAATAAATCAACAGCTCTTGGAACAAAGGTAGTTGAAGATCCACGCCGATTTGGAGTTGCCATTTGTGAAAACGGAATAATAAAAAAATTAGTTGAAAAACCAACCGAATTAGTTTCAAACTTAGCACTTGTCGGGCTTTATTACATTACAAATCCGAACTTGCTGGCCAACTGCTTAACAGAACTAATAGAAAAAAATATTCGAACAAAAAACGAATTTCAACTAACAGATGCACTGCAATTGATGATTGATGCAGGCGAAAGAATTACAACCTTCCCTGTTGAAGGATGGTATGATTGCGGCAAGCCTGAAACTTTACTTTCAACAAACAAATTTCTTCTAACACGAAATGGAAACAATTCAACTAAAGACGGAAATGTGATAAATCCCCCTGTATTTATTGCCGATAGTGCGATAGTTAAAAATTCGGTAATTGGACCTTATACTACTATTGCAGAAAATTGTAAAATTGAAAATAGTATTATTTCCAATTCAATTATCAGCCCCAAAGCTGAAATATCTGAAACACTTCTCGATAATTCGCTAATTGGAAGTAATTCTATTGTAAAAGGAAAATCAAAACGATTAAATACAGGCGATTCTTCGGAAATTGAACTGTATTAATAAGAACTGTATTAATAAATAGAAACGAGTTGTAAAAGTAGCAAAATAAATTAATAATCATATATTTTACGAGGTTTAAATGTCATATTTATTTACATCAGAATCAGTATCGGAAGGACATCCTGATAAAGTTTGCGATCAGATATCAGATGCAATTTTAGATGCCATGTTAAAAGAAGACCCTAATTCACGCGTTGCTGTTGAAACATTAACAACAACAGGATTAGTTTTAGTTTCCGGCGAAGTAACAACAAATGCTTGGGTAGACATCCCGGAATTAGTAAGAAAAACCGTTAAACGAATTGGTTATACTTCAGCCGAATATAAATTCGACTCCGAATCATGCTCGGTATTAAATGCAATCCATTCACAATCACCCGATATTGCAATGGGTGTTGATAAAGGTGGCGCAGGCGATCAAGGAATTATGTTTGGTTACGCATGCAATCAAACACCGGAATATATGCCTTTGCCAATTGTTTTATCACACAAGCTGGTAAAAAAATTAGCTGATATTCGTCGTTCAAAGAAAAATCCAATGCCGTATTTACGCCCCGATTCCAAATCGCAGGTAACGGTTGAATACGATGAAAACGGAAAACCAATTAGAGTTGATACCGTAGTAATATCAACCCAACATGATGCAAAAGTTAAACAATCAACAATTAAAAAAGATGTTATTAAGTATATTATCAAACCGATTATACCTGAAAAATACATAGACAAAAACACAAAATACTATGTAAACCCGACGGGTAAATTTGAAATCGGAGGCCCTCATGGCGATACAGGTTTAACCGGAAGAAAAATTATTGTTGATACTTATGGCGGATGGGCGCCACATGGTGGCGGTGCATTTTCCGGAAAAGATCCTTCAAAAGTTGATCGTTCCGCTGCTTATGCTTCAAGACATATTGCAAAAAATGTTGTGGCGGCAAAACTGGCTAAAGAATGTTTAGTGCAATTGGCTTATGCAATTGGTATAGCCGAACCGGTTTCCGTTTTTGTAGATACTAAAGGTACCGGAAAAATTTCCGATAAAGAAATATCCGAGATGATTATGAAAGAAGTTGATTTAACTCCAAAAGGAATTATCTCCAGATTAGACTTGAAAAAACCAATCTTTGAAAAGACTGCTGCATACGGCCATTTCGGACGCAAAGAATTTTCGTGGGAAAAATTGGATTTAGTCGATCAATTTAAAAAATATTTAAAAAAATAATTTAAAGGTGATAAATTGGATTTTGTACCGGGAAAATATAAAATAAAAGACCTTTCACTTTGGGAATGGGGAAGAAAAGAATTGGAGGTTTCTGAGCATGAAATGCCCGGATTAATGGCAATTCGTGAAAAATACTCTGATTCAAAACCTCTTGCCGGTGTAAGAATTACGGGTTCGCTGCACATGACAATTCAAACAGCAGTATTAATTGAAACCCTTGAAGCTTTGGGTGCATCCGTGCGTTGGTGTTCTTGTAACATTTTTTCTACTCAAGATCATGCAGCGGCTGCAATTGCAAAACGTGGTATTCCCGTCTTTGCTTGGAAAGGAGAATCTTTAGAAGAGTACTGGGATTGTACTTTTCAAGCTCTATCATTTGAAAACGGAAAAGGACCTAATCTTATTGTGGACGATGGCGGTGATGCAACCCTACTTATCCATAAAGGTTATCAATTGGAAGACGGAAGCAACTGGGTAAATGAACCCACCGACAATAAAGAAGAACAAGTAATAAAAAATCTTCTGAAAAAAGTTTATGAAAACAACCCGACCCATTGGCATAATTTAGTAAAAGAATGGAAAGGAGTTTCGGAAGAAACAACCACAGGCGTACACAGACTTTATCAAATGATGGAAAGAAATGAATTACTTGTTCCTGCAATAAATGTAAATGACTCTGTAACTAAATCTAAATTCGATAATTTATACGGATGTCGTGAATCATTGGCAGACGGCATTAAACGTGCTACCGATGTAATGATTGCCGGAAAAGTTGTTGTGGTTTGCGGTTATGGAGATGTTGGCAAGGGAAGCGCCCAATCAATGAGAGGTTTCGGAGCCAGAGTAATTGTAACGGA
>CAZCBD010000021.1:0-22812 GCA_964496755.1 uncultured Melioribacteraceae bacterium | reverse complement strand
TTTACGTTTTAACACAGTCTGATGGCGTTTTTTTAATCTTCTTTTTGTTCTTAATTCTTCAATTCTCTTAATTACATTATTAAAATTGTTGAATGGGAAATAACTAATTCTGTTTTTTTCACAATATTTCAATAAACTGTTTTTTGCTAAAATGTAGTCGCAGTGTTGAATCACACAAACATCAGACCAACCGTCGCCAATATATAAAGTAAATTCGTCGTCACCACTATTATCAATAATTCTATTGCGTTTACAATTTGCACAACTTCCGCATTCTTCGTCGGTATAAGGAAAAGAGGGAATTAATTTATTGTGTTTAAATTCCATCATATTGCAATAAACCTTCATGTGTTGCAAGTTAACTTTTGCAAGTATTTTATTTATGTAAAAATCAAAACCGTCACTAACAATAGTAAAGGTTAAATTGTTTTTTTTACAATATTCAACAAAACTTAAAAAGGCATCATCTAATTCAATAGTATCAATAAAATTTTCAAATTCGTTTAGATTGAAATTTTCAACAGTTTTGCAAAGAGCTTTCCACATTTGGGGTGCGGTGATTTTTTTATCTATCCAGTTTTTTATAATTTCGTTTACTTTTTTTTCATCTCCGAATTTCAGAAAAAAATGTTCTGCCACATCGGTTGTAGTTATTGTTCCATCAAAATCAATAAAAATTTTTAATTTATTAAAATTCATAAAAATACTTTCTTTTATGCAGAAGCCAAATCTTCGTTAAACTGAACAGCAACCAATTTTGAGATGCCTTCAGCTTGCATAGTTACGCCATACATATTTTCCGCTGCTTCCATTGTGCGTTTATTGTGTGTAACCATTATAAATTGAGTGTTGTCGCTAAACTCTTTAATAAGTCGGGTAAAACGATCTACGTTTGCATCATCAAGAGGAGCGTCAACTTCATCCAGAATACAGAAAGGGGAAGGTTTTACGAGGTAAATTGCAAAAAGCAATGCAGTAGCAGTTAAAGTTTTTTCTCCCCCCGAAAGAAGTTCAATTGAAGTAGGTCTTTTTCCCTTGGGTTTGGCAATTATCTCAATTTTTGCTTCAAGCGGATCGACGTCTTCTTCCAGTCTTAAATCGGCTTCGTCGCCCGGATTAAAGAGTGTTCTAAAAATTTTGACAAAATTTTCTCTGATTACTTCAAATGTTTCTTTAAATAAATTTTGTGCCGTTTCATTTATTTCTTGAATAGTTTTAATTAAATCTTTTTCCGATTCAATCAAATCGTTTCGTTGTTGATGCAAGAATTGTAAACGTTCATTTTCTTCTTCAAACTCAGAATATGCCAAAAGGTTGATTGGCCCGAGATTTTTAAGTTTGTTTTTTAGATTAGTTACTTCGGAATGACGTTCGGTATAATCAAAATTATCTAAATCATCAAATTCCATTATTTCCAATTCGAGATTATATTCTTCACGAATATGTGCTGTAAGAGCTTCTAGTTTCATTGAAATTTTATTGATTTGCAAATCAATTTCATGAATTTTATCAGAGATAATTTCTCTTTCTTTTCTTATTGATTGTAAATCCCGTTCATATTTTGAGGCGTCGGATTTTAATAATTTCAATTTTTCGTTTATTTCATTTTCCTCTTCGGAAAGTTTCTGATGAAGCTCAAAATACTCATCATATTCAATTTGAGAATCTTCAATAATACTATCTATTGCGTATAACTCGGCAGTAGTATTTTCTATTTCCCTTTCGCGTTTTTGAATAGTTTGCTTGATAGTAATTTGATTTTGTTCGGCTCGTTTAATTGCTGCCTCAGCATTTTTAAGGTTGCCTTTTATTTTTTCAATTTCCAATTTTTTCTTAGTTTCAATTTCAAGTTCGGCAGAAAGACTTATTTCAATCTCTTTTAATTCGAACTCTAAATTTTTAAGTAACTCTTCTTCCGTATTTTTTTCATCAGTAAGATTTTTTATTTCAAGTTCAAGATTTCGGATTTGAAATTCATATGCATCTGTTTCAGAGATCAATTCACTAATTTCATTTCTTGTATTTTCTATTTCTTCGTCGGCTTTAGTTTTTTCAAATTCAATTTGAGAGATTTGCTTTTCAATATTTGTTAGTTCGTTTGAAAACAATTTAACATCTTCGGCAAGAGTTTTTAAATCGATTTGGGCATAATGATTTTCTATTTTTTCAATTTCATTTTTCAATTCAGCTAATTTTATTTCCAATGCCGGCAAGTCTTTTTCAAGTTCGGTTAACATTTGTTTGCGGCCGAAAAGAGTTTGTTCCGGTTTAGGTGCAGAGCCAGCTTCAATAATACCGTTATTCAAAACGTAATCACCTTCAAGGCTTGCAAAATTAAAACCGGGATATTTTTTTGACAATTCAATTGCGATGTCAAGTGATTCAACAACAATTGTTTTATTCAATACTTTTTCAAAGTAGGGCTTCCATTTTTCGTCAGTGGTAACAAGGTTTATGGCAAAGTCAATAAATCCGGTTTCGGAAATTATTTTTTTTGTTTTCTTTTTTTCCTTGTAGGCAAATATTTTTTGGAATAAACCTTTTTTTTCTTCTGAATTTTTTAGTAAAAAGAAAGAAGCTTTTCCAAGGTTGTTTTCTTTCAGATAGTTGATTGCATTTTTCAAATCGGAAAGATTTTCAATAAGTAAATCATTTATTACCAGTTTTAATGCAGCTTCAATTGCAAAGCGATATTTTTCATCCGTATTTCCAATATCGGAAAATATTGATTTATCATTTTCGCACCACTCGTTATTTTCAAGTAGAACTTTTGAACCTTGATGAACGCCTTCTAAATTGTCAATTAATGATTTTAGAAAATCAATTTTGTTTTTAAGTTGCATTAAAACACTTTTTTCGTGGAATTCATTTTCACGTAGTTCGTTTAATTTATTTTCAAGTTGTTCTTTTTCATTTTGCTTGGTTTGATAATTTTTTTCAGCACTTTCTAATTTTTCGGAACAGGAGTGTTTTTCATTTGAAAGATCTTCCAAATAGCTAGCTGTTTTTGCAATATTTTCAGTCGCGGAAATAATTTTATTATTTAATTTTTCAAGAATTGCATTTCCTTTTTCAAGGTTTTTTTTGAGGGTGGAAAGAGTGTTTTCTTTTGAATTAATAATTTTAATTTTTTCAATTACAGAATCGGATTGAGTTTTTAGAGCTATTTTTTTTTCTTCAAGTTTTTTTTTCTTTTCATCAATAAGGGTAGGAGAATCTTTAAGCTGAGTTTGCTTTGTATTCAATTCATCCGATAATTCAAAAATCACATCATTGTTTTCTAAAATTAATTCTTCATTTTCATCAAGTTGAATCTTTAATTCCTCAAGTTCGCGTTTAAATCGTTCAATATTTTTTTCCATTGCATTTTTTCTTTCTTGTGCAACAGAAATATTTCTTTGAGCGGAATGCAGTTTTTCATTTTGAATATTCAATTCTTTTCGCTTTGTGCTCAATTCAGTTTCAACTTCGCTAAGTTTAGCTCTAAATACAATAAGATCATTTTCTACTTCATGAATTCGTAGATCAATTTCATCTTTTCGCTTAGATAATTCTTGCTTTTCCAAACCGAAAGTAGCATTCTGATTAGAAAATAAAGAGAACTCTCTATTAGCTAAATCTAATTCTTTTTCACGAAGCAATGTACTTAATTGATTATGTTTGTCGGCTTTTTTAGCTTGGCGTTCTAAAGAATTAACCTTTTTTTCAACTTCTGAAACTATGTCGTTTACTCTGTGTAAATCGGCTTTAACCGAATCTAATTTTTTTAAAGAAAGTCTTCTACGTAATTTGTATTTATTTACTCCGGCAGCTTCTTCGAACATATTTCTTCGCTCATCGGCACGGTTGCTCAAAATTGTTTCGATCATTTTAAGCTCGATAACAGAATATGCGTTAGTGCCCATTCCTGTATCCATAAACATGCTTGTTATGTCTTTCAGTCGACAAAGATTGCCGTTTAGAAGATATTCGCTTTCGCCGGATCTAAATATTCGGCGAGTAATTTTTACTTCGGAATATTCGGTGGGTAATACGCCTTTATCATTTTCTAAAGTTAAAGAAACCTCAGCCATTCCCATGGGTTTTTTATTTCGGGTGCCGTTAAAAATCACATTTTCCATTTTGTCACTACGAAGAGTTGAACTTTTTTGCTCACCCAAACTCCATCGAATTGCATCAACAATATTAGTTTTGCCACAGCCGTTTGGCCCAACTATTCCGGTTATGCCTTTAGTGAAGTTAACTATTGTTCTATTAGCAAAGGATTTAAAACCAAATATTTCTAATTTTTTTAAATACAAAAAACACCACTTAAATATTTTTATATTGAAGTAAAAATCTTATATGAATTAAGTAAATAGTAAATCGTTGAATCTGTAAACTGGAAGTAGAATAAAAATCCTACTATTACCAGCAAAATAAAAATTATACTAAGGAAATAAACTTTTGCGGCTCTAACATCAAATATCACATAAATACCTTTTATAATTCTTTGAATTAACCAAAGGACGAATATTACAAGAAAGCCGTATATATATTGATTAAATAAATTTGCGGATAAAATTCTATAAAGTACTAACTCTAAAGGTAGAATTAAGGCCAGTGGCAAAAATGCCCAAGTAACGGTATAATAAACACTTGAAAAAATTACTTTGGTTTTTACAAAGAATGAAGTTGCTCTAATTAATAACGATAAAATTAAAATTAAAAGAACAGAAGTAAAAAACAAATAAACAAAAGCCGTTAAAGGATTCCAAGCCAGATAAGAAATTGTTTTAACTAACGTATAGTTTCCAAATGAAAGCAAAATCCTTTCAAGAAATATATTAGCTCTGAAAAAAAACAAAATATTGCAAACTAAAAGAGACAATGAGCTTGAAAGAATAATCATTAAAAAGTTTGAGTGAAAGCCGGATAAAATTCTTTGATCGCGAATATCAGCATAAAAATTATACGGTCGGAGCAAAGCTCTTGTTGCTTCTTCGCGAAATTTTCTTTTCGAGTTAAATAAAACTGCAATCATTAATGCCAAGCCTAAACCGATTAAAATGAACATCAATGGTGCATCATCTTTTTTATGTCCCATCGGGATTGTAGTTTTTTCTTCTTTGTTTAATTTTGCCTGAACTACTTTAAAAGCCAATCTTTTTGATTTTCTATCAATACCTATTAATCCTATTTTTACTATGGATTCTTTATTATAACCTGTAGTTAAAGGCACAAACTCAGATTTATAATCGAACATAGTATTAATAAAAAAGGCAGGTATTTTTTCTTTTAAACTTAAATTAATTAAATCGTTGAAAAATTTCGCTTGTGCTTCAAAAGAATTGTTGTTTTTAAATCCGTTTGTGTTGCCATTGAATATAGGGTATGTGGCTTCACTGATAAAAATTTTATTCTTCAAGTTAGAATTTTTTAATGTAGAAATAAAAGACTCAATTTTTTCAATTGGAGGGTTATAAACTTCAACTCCGGCCAAATCCAAACTATTAGGAATATCTTGTGGTAAACTTGAAAATGAAGCAAAGGTTAAAGTATTGGTGGTTGATTTAATTTTTTTTGCAAGAATTGAAATTAAATTCCGGTGTGGTTCGGAATTTGCCAAATAGGTTGAGCCAACTCCAATTGCATTTGCCTTTGCAAATATTTTTGTTGATTCAAGTAAAAAATCCGTATACCTTTTCGTTCTTTCAATGAAAGTAGATTCAATAGTCATTGATTCTGGGGCAGAATTTATCGGTATTTCTATAAATGAAATTAACCCGATGTGTTTACAAAATTCCAGTGCTATTGGATTTGGAATGGATCTGGAAAATCTGACAGCATTGAAACCTGTATTTTTAATTCTAATTAAATCTTCCTTGATTTGTTTTGAAGAAATAAGCGGGCCGAATTTTGAAAGAGTTGGAATATAGGTTACGCCTTTCAAAAGAATTTTATTTCCGTTTAATCTAAAAAATTTGTTAAAGGAAAAATCTGAAACTTGTGTGGAAACTTGAGCTTTATCAAGTGTGTGCTCAGAGTTTTTTAATTTTGCCGTAACTTTATAAAAATGTGGTGTGTCCGGAGTCCAAAGTTTCGGATTATCAATTATAATGTTTGTTTCGGTAGATATTTCATCTTTATTGGAAAAGGATAGGTCGTTTACTTCAACTTTTTTTATAAAATTATTTTCTCGGTCATATATTTCAAAGTCTATTGATAGTTTTGAACTAATTTTCAGATTATCATTTTTTGAGAGATTGATTTTTACTTTTACCTTGGCCCGTGATTTATTTTCCAGCTTGGTGGAAACGGTTAATTTTGAGATGTTAATTTTAGGTAAAGTCTGTAAAAATACAGGACAAACAACTCCGCCTTTATTTACAGGGGCTTGAAACGATTGCAACAAAGGAATTGTAATGTCGGAATCTAATTTATGAAAAACCTTAATTGATAATGTATTAGTTTCGGGGGTAAGCATAGATTTAGGAATATCAACTAAAAAGGGGATATTTCCTACGGGACTTTTAAAAAGAACCTGATCATTTAGATAAATTTCCGATGAGTAATTTATACCTAAAAAAACTAGGCGATAGTGGTTTTTGCTAATATCCTCTTTGGAAAAAAGCAATTCTTTTTTGAGTATAATTTCACTTAGACCATCAAATGAAAAGGGAACTTTAACGGTTGTTTTAATTGTTTCGCTTTCGGGCAAAAAAACTTGCCATTGGTCTGAAAGCATTTTAGTATGTCTAAAATTATTTTGTGTAAGAATGTCGAGAGAATAAGAATCTAAATTTTCAACCGGTAATTCTTTGATTTTGATTTGAGCTTTTGTACTTAAAAGAAGCACAAAGATGACAACGAATAATCTAAATTTTTTAGTCATTCTTCTCACTAAACTATAATAAAATAAGATTACAAATATAATAACAAAAGGGGGGCAAATCAATTAAAAACCGATTTGTAGCGCTTTCTAAATATAATTTTGAAAGAGTTGCTCCCAAGTTTTAGAATAAACTTGGGAAGCAAAATTTATTAAAATCCGTATTTATTGAACAGCTTTAATTATTTCAAAAAATGAATTTGCTTTTAAGCAAGCACCACCAACCAATGCTCCGTCAATATTTTCTTTAGACATTAAGGAAGAGGCGTTTTCCGGCTTAACACTACCACCATAGAGAATTCTAATTTTTTCTGCAATTTCGGCTGAATAGATATCGGAAATTAATTTTCGGATAAAAAAGTGAACTTCTTCGGCTTGTTCCGGAGAGGCGGTTTTTCCTGTTCCGATAGCCCAAATCGGTTCATAAGCTATTATTAATTCATTTGCGTTGTTGAGTGAAATTTTTTCCAATCCTGTGCGGATTTGTGATTCAATTATTTTTTCGGTTTCGCCGGTTTCCCTTTCGTTTAATGATTCACCAATGCAAAAAATTGGAATTAAGTTTTCGTTAATTGCCTTATTGATTTTTTTATTTATCAATTGATTTGTTTCAGCAAAGATTGTTCTTCGTTCACTATGTCCGATAATTACATACTTACAGCCAACGCTTTTTAGCATATCGGCAGAAATTTCGGCGGTAAAGGCACCACTATTTTCGTAGTACATATTTTGTGCGCCTACTTTTATTATTGTATTCTTAGTTAGTTCGGAAGCTAATTGCAAATTTGTAAAAGGAGGACAAATTATAACTTCGGTTAATGAATTAAAATTACTTAATTTGGATTTTAATTCCGAAATAAGATTTTCCGATTCGGGAATATCTTTATTCATTTTCCAATTACCGGCGACTATTTTTTTTCTCATTGGTTACCTCAAGAAATATTAAATAAAAAAAACTCCGATAAATCGGAGTTTTAAAATCTAATTGGTTGTTTTACTTAACTAACTGCTTCAACCCTTTTAATTTCAGGTATTTCACGCATTAAAGCTCTTTCAACACCTGCGCGGAGTGTCATTTGCGACATTGGGCAACCCACACATGCCCCTGTTAAGCGCACTTCCACTATCCCGTCATCAGTAATATTAACTAATTCAACGTCGCCGCCATCAGCTTGTAAATACGGCCTAATTGAATCTAAAGCGGCTTCAACTTTTTCTTTCATAATTATTGGTTCCTTTTTATAAATCTATTTCTATCTTATTTTCTTTTGAGCTTAAATTATTAATACTAATTTGAGCAGCCATTTGTTGTGATATATGTTTAAAAGTTTCTTTATGAGCATCAGCATTTTCTTGAACAACAATTGGTTTTCCTTCATCGCCACCTTCTCTGATTTTTCCGTCGATAGGAATGCCACCTAAGAAATTTGTGTTCAATTCGGCGGCTAATCTTTCTGCTCCGCCGTTTCCGAAAATATCATATCGTTTTCCTGTATCCGGAGCTATAAAGTAACTCATGTTTTCAACAATTCCAAGTACAGGCACATTAACTCGTTCAAACATTTTTAGTCCCTTTTTTGCATCGAGTAATGCAACGTCTTGCGGAGTGGAAACAATAACGGCTCCGGTTAGTGGAATAGTTTGGACCAAAGTTAATTGAATATCGCCGGTTCCGGGTGGTAAATCAAATATAAGATAATCTAATTCGCCCCATTCAATATCCGCAAGAAATTGTTTTACCGCACCGCTGGCCATTGGGCCACGCCAAATTACGGGTTTTTCGTCGTCAACTAAAAAACCGATCGACATTAATTTAACTCCGTAATTTTCCAATGGTTGTAGTTTGCCGGTATATTGATCTTGTTGTAAAGTTGGTTTGGAAATAGCACCAAACATTAGTGGAATACTAGGGCCGTAAATATCGGCATCAATTAATCCGACCTTGGCCCCTTGCTGAGCCAATGCAATTGCTAGATTTACTGCAACCGTACTTTTACCAACACCGCCTTTGCCACTGGCTATTGCAATGGTATTTTTTACACCCGGAATAATTTCGTCTGCATTTTCGGCAAATGGGGAAGTAGTATTGGCTAACATATTTATTTTAATATTTTCGGATTCGGGTATTTCTCTTTTTATTGCTGCCAAACAATCATCTTTTATTTTATCTTTTAGCGGGCAAGCCGGTGTTGTTAAAACAACATCAAAAGAAATATTATTCCCTTCAATTTCAACATTTTGAATCATATTTAATGATACTAAATCTTTATGAAGATCAGGATCATCTACTGTGCTCAAGGCTTTAATAACACGTTCTTTATTAATTTTTAACATTTAATACTCCATAATTTTAATAATTCAAATTTATCAATAATTTATTAGAAGACCAAAAGTATTATTTTTAAGATGTTTGTATTAACAAAACGGTTCCATAAGTCATTTAATTATTTGATTTTAGGAATATTTTTAATATTTTACAGAGCTATAAATAGCTGACTTTGTAAAAAACATTTTGAGAAAAAAATGACAAAAGCTGACATAGTTGAAAAAGTTGCTTTGGGTACCGGCTTAACAAAGCTTGAAACCGAAGCAATAATCGAAGGATTTTTAAATACCGTTATTCAAGCTTTAAGAAATGGTAATGGTATTGAAATTAGAGGTTTCGGCAGTTATAAGGTAAAAAAAAAGAATGCCAGAAACGCAAGAAATCCGCGTACGGGAGAAACAGTTTTTGTTGATGAACATTATGTGCCGGTGTTTAAATTTTCGAAAGACTTTAAAGCAGCTGTTGATAAAGGCATGAAAGAAAATGAAAAAAATAGCAAGAATGTTCTTTAATGACTGATAAATTAAATAACGAAAAGTTGAATTTAGAATTATCAAAAAGCAATGTCATTAAAATTGTAATTGTTCTTTCTGTAATTGGAGTTTTAATCTTAGTTTTTGCCGGAGTATTTAATTCTCCTGAAGCTATTTATGTTGATAGATTTAATAATATTCAAACTTCGAAAATTAAATCACCTGAAATAATTCAATTGGAGAAGGATGTAAGGAATAATCCGAACAATAAAGATTTGCTTTTAAAGCTGGCTAATACTTTAAATGATAATGGTTTTTATCAGCAAGCTATCGTTAAATATGGTGATTATCTTAAAATTAATCCTGGAAATGCAGACGTGATAGTTGATCAAGGAGTTTGTTATTTTAATTTAAAACAATATGAGAAAGCAGTAGAAATTTTTAAGAATGCTTTGAAATATGATTCTACTCATCAAATTGCTCATTTTAATCTTGGGATTGTAAATCTTAATTTAGGCAAAAAGGATGAAGCTGTAAAATGGTTTAAAAAAGTGATTGAATTATATCCGAATTCTGAATTTAGTAAACGTGCAAAGGAATTTGTAAAATAAAAATTATTAGAGTAATAAATTTAATTTAAGGAGAAACATTATGCCTTGCGGACGCAAAAGAAAAGGCCATAAAATGGCAACACACAAAAGAAAAAAAAGGTTGAGAAAAAATAGACATAAAAAGAAAAAATAATTTATGTTTGATTTAATGCCAATTTAGCTCAGCTGGTAGAGCAACGCATTCGTAATGCGTAGGTCACCGGTTCGAGTCCGGTAGTTGGCTCAAAGTAGCATTCGTTTATGAGAACGCCCAATGGCGTTCTTTTTTTTGCATATGCATATTTTATAAATGAAAAGCTAATGCAGCCGGAGGCTATAAAAGATTTTTCAGAAGGAAAAATATAAGGGAATATCAAAATATGTAGAATTGAAAAAGTCGGGGTGATAGGATTTGAACCTACGGCCTCTTCGTCCCGAACGAAGCGCGCTACCGGGCTGCGCCACACCCCGAAAATTGAAAAACTAAATTTATTAAAAATAATGTTTCTAAACAATATTGAAAAAGAGAAATTATTATTCTATAATGCATTTCAAAATTGATTTTAACTTCGAATTAAATTACATTTGCATAAATAAATAACCTTTAAAATTTATCCGGAGAGATAAAGAAGGATGGAAAAATTAAATAAAACAACTAACAATAGGAAGGACCTCTGCGATGAAAATCAAAGAGGGTTTTTTGTATATGAAAGAAAAAGCTAAAATAATCGATCAACAGGGAATGGAGCGAACAATTACTCGCTTAGCCCACGAAATTATTGAGCGCAACAGAGGAACGGAAAATATTGTTTTAATTGGAATGAAAACAAGAGGTGAATTTTTGGCAAACAGAATTCACAAAAAGATCATCGAAATTGACAAAACCGATCCACAACTCGGAGTGCTTGATGTTACACTTTACCGTGATGATTTTAACACGAGACTAAAACAGCCCGAGATATCAGTTACAAACATCCATTTCGATATTACCGAAAAGGATGTTATTTTAATTGATGATGTGTTTTATACAGGTAGAACAGTAAGGGCAGCAATGGATGCTTTAATGGATTTGGGAAGACCAAGCACAATTCAATTTTGTGTTTTGGTTGACAGAGGTCACAGAGAATTACCAATTAAAGCTGATTTTGTTGGGAAAAATATTCCAACTTCAATTAACGAAGCCGTCAAAGTTAAAATGAGTGAACTTGACGATGAAGACGCAGTTTATTTAGTAGATATATCGGAAGAATAAAAATGAGAGATAACACAAACCATTCATTATCATCAAGACATTTAATAGGTCTTCAAGGAGTACCGGAAAAAGATATTCAGCTTATTTTGGATACCGCAACAACTTTTCGCGAAATTTTGGAAAGACCGATTAAAAAAGTACCAACCTTAAAAGGTAAAACAATTGTGAACTTATTTTTTGAAAACTCAACACGTACAAGAATCTCTTTTGAATTAGCACAAAAAAGACTTTCAATGGATACGGTGAATTTTTCAACATCAACCAGTTCTACAAAAAAAGGCGAAACTTTTAAGGATACCGTAAAAAATATTGAAGCAATGAAAATCGATATGATTGTAGTTAGACATCAATCCGCAGGTGTTCCCAAATATCTTACGGAAATTAGTGATGCTAACATTATTAATGCCGGCGACGGCAGGCACGAACATCCTACCCAAGCTCTATTGGATATGTATTCAATTCGTGAAAAATTAGGAAAATTAAAAGGTTTAAAAGTTTGTATTGTTGGTGATGTGGCTCATAGCCGAGTATCGCTTTCCAACATTTACGGTTTGCAAACAATGGGAGCCGAAGTTTCATTATGTGGCCCTGCTACAATGATGCCCAAAGATGTTGAAAAATTGGGTGTGAAAGTTTTTAATAATATTGACGAAGCAATTGATTACAATGATGTTTTAAATGTTATGCGAATTCAATTGGAAAGAGAAGCGGGAAATACAATTCCATCATTGCGTGAATACAATAAATATTTTGGCATTACACGCCAACGAATGGAAAAACATAATAAAGAAATATTGCTTTTGCATCCGGGCCCAATTAATAGAGGTGTGGAAATGGATCCGGAAATATGCGATGGACCTAACCAGATTATTCTTCCACAGGTTACAAATGGTGTTGCGGTTAGAATGGCAATTTTATATTTACTTGGTACTAAGAATTAAAACGGGTGGAAAATGCAAATATTATTAAAGAATATAAAAATTATTGATCCATTTCAGAAAATAAATAGGGAATCCGATTTATTAATTGAAAATGGTGTTATTAAAAAAATTGGAACAATTTCAGAAGACGAAACAGCAGATGCAAAAATTTATGAAATGAAAGGCAAAGTTTGTTCTCCCGGTTTTTTCGATATGCATGTTCATCTTCGTGAACCCGGTTTCGAAAGAGCCGAAACAATTGAATCCGGCTGCAATGCGGCAGCAGCAGGTGGTTTTACTGCGGTTGCACCTATGCCCAATACAAATCCGACTACCGATTCGGCCGAAATAGTTAATTTTATTTTATCGAAAGCAGCTGGTCATTTGGTAGATGTTTTTCCGGTTGCCGCCGCAACAAAAAACAGAGAAGGCGAAGCTCTTTCGCCAATGGCGGAATTAATTGAATTCGGAGCAGTTGCTTTTACCGATGACGGTACGGTAATTAAAAATTCTGCAATGCTTAGAAATTGTATGGAATATGCATCTATGTATGATGCTCCTATTATTGAACATTGCGAAGATAAATCCTTAGCCGGCGGTGCAATGAACGAAAGTTTTGTTTCTACTCAATTAGGATTACCTTCTATTCCAACAGTGGCTGAAGATTTAATTGTAATGAGAGATATTTTAATGGCTGAATATACCGGAGCAAAGCTTCATATAGCACATATCAGTTCCAAAAGATCAGTTGAAATGGTACGTGATGCTAAAAAACGTGGCGTAAAAGTATCGGCCGAAGTTACACCCCATCATTTTACTTTAACGGATGAATCTTTGAAGGATTTTAATACTAATCTTAAAATGAATCCTCCTTTAAGAAGTAAAAAAGATGTGGAAGCAATAATTGAAGGATTAAAAGACGGTACAATCGATTGCATTGCAACCGACCATGCCCCACATACAATTGAATCGAAAGATGTTGAGTTTATTTATGCTCCGAACGGAATTGTAGGATTAGAAACCGCACTTGGATTGGCTGTAACTGAATTGGTGGAAAAAGGACATTTAACTCTTGAACAATTAATAGAAAAATTTGCTGTAAATCCCAGAAAAATTTTGAATATTTCAGTACCCGAAATTAAAGAGGGAGAAGCTGCAAATCTAACTATTTTTGCTCCCGAAGAAGAATGGATAGTAAATGTAACTAAATTCAAATCTCGTTCCTATAATACTCCTTTTAACAATAAAAAATTAACAGGTAAACCAATTGCGGTTATAAATAAATCGAAATTGTATATAGATGGTGAACTGATAAACTTGTAAAAAATATAAAAGTGTCCACAAGTGTATAAAACACGGGACACTTTTATTATTCTTAACTTTAATAGGGTAAAAAAAAAGTCTATTTTCTGGCACTGTTTGTGATTAATTCAGTGTAAACTTTACGGAGGACAAAATGAAAACGGCAATAAGATTATTTTTTTTATTAGTGGTTTTAACAATTCTAGGGTGCGAAGAAGACGTAGTATTTTTTGATGATACGCCGCCATTACCACCCACAAATATTTCTACTTTAACCGGTGACGGTGTGGTGCAAATTTTTTGGGATATGAATACCGAAGCGGATTTAGCCGGATATAATGTTTATTGGAGCGAAGATAATAATAAATTTAATTTACTTGGTTCAACTACAACAAATTCTTATGTAGACAATAATGCTTCCAATGGAGTTAGAACATATTATGCTGTTACGGCCTATGATGTTAATGGTAATGAAAGTGAATTAAGTACGGATTTATCTTATGCCACACCTCGTTCGGAAGGTTATAATTATATGATTCATGATTATTTGAATTTTCCGGGTTTAAGTGGTTTTAGTTTTGCAAAAGCCGCTTCAAATGAATCATCTGTTGTTGCTTTTGATGATTTATCGTGTGATTTCTTTTATGAAAACAACGGTACGGATTTCTACATAAATGTTTGGGAAAGTTTTCAAATTAAAGATATGGGTTTAACAAATAATATCCATGATATTTGGGAAGCGCCTGTTGGCGGCTGGAATTCCGAATTATTTGTTATTGACGGATATAATGAAAAAGTAAAATCGGCACTGGCTTTTGTTGGCCACACATATGTTATAAAAACAGTTGATAATCATTATGCAAAAATAAGAGTTACAGAAATTACTCCGCAAACAATATCCTTTGATTGGGCATATCAAAATGCTGAAGGTGTAATGGATTTGGAAAAACGAACCGACAAATCTGCCAGTATTAACAGAGAAAAAGGCAAACGTAAAAAAGATATTAATGGTTCGGTAAAAATAATACGATAAATTTATAGAAATTGTAATCAAGCACTTCGAAAATATCGAAGTGCTTTTTTTATTTGTTTTAATTATCTTTTGCTTTAATAATTTATGGGAATTAAATTAAGTTTAATGTTAAGCACAAAAAAAATATTGCTGATTGTAATTACAATTTTATTTTTGTTTACGAATATTTTCTCCCAAGAAAAAAGTGTAGAGTTAAAAGAAAAAGCAAAAATTATTTTTCAATCTATATCAGAGGGCATAAGTAGTAACAATATTGAGAAATTTTCAGAATATTTTGGTAATAAAATATATTTAAGTTTAAGCAGAGAAAAGGCGGGATATTTTAGCAATAATCAATCCTTTTACATATTAAAAACTTTTTTTGATACCCACAGACCTTTTTCATGTACTTTTTTTAATTTAAATATTAATGCCAGAAATCCTTTTGCAATAGGTGAAGTAAAATATTTATATAAAGGCAAACGAAAAAAATCACAAATTTTTATTTCGCTTGATATTAAAAATCAGAAGATTACCATCTCACAAATAACGGTAAATTAAAAATGATTCAAAGAATTTTGGGAAAACCCTCAAAATACGGAATCATAATTTTATTTGATTTACTTCTCATTATTTTTATGCTTATTATAAAACCGCATTATGTAAAAATATCTCCGGAAGAATGGAGTGGATATTTAAATAGGGAAGCGGAAAATATTGAATCGGATATTCAAAATTATTTTGATACAAGAATAGATTTAATATCGAACGAATTGATCGAAATAAAAAAGGAACTGAAAGCAAATCTGCAAAAGGATAGTAATTTTTATTTTAATGAAAATTTAAAAAAATTTGAATCCAACAGTGATGTTGCCATTTATAAAGAAGATGAATTAATTGCATGGACAACGGGAAATAATCACTTTGTTACATTACCGAATCTAATAAATTTTTTATACGGAGAAATCCATTTCAGAAAAACCAAGCTATATCAGAATCTGACAGTAATGGATACAATCCGAATTGGGAGTGGAAATTATAGGATTATTGTAAATCTATCTATTGAAAAATATTACAGATTACAAGCACAAATCGATAAAAATATAAGCACCGCAAATTATTTTAACGAAAAATATTTTACATCATTTACATTCAAATATAATGCTGATGCAGAGTTAGCTCGAGATGGCAGATTATCTTCTTTTCCTATTTATAATAACTTTAAGAACAAAATAGGAGCGGTTACATTTGAAAAACCTTTCAAAGAAATAGAAGAAAATAAAAGAAGTAAAGAATTTGAAGATATATTTTCAATATTAATTTTTATTTTCTTTTTAACCTTTGGATTTGCCAACAGAGAAAAGACAAAAAACAAATTTTCAGGGTTTTCTTATTTTCTGTTTTTTGCAATTTACATGGTTTTACTACGAGTGTTGCTTTTCTATTTTAAAATACCCAGTCGGTATTTCAATAATTGGTTAACGGATTCAGCTTATTTTTCTTCATCATTTGCCTTTGGAATTGTTAGTACCCCGATGCATTTTTTTATAACCTTGGTCTTTCTTTTATTAATAACAATGAAGGGGTTTTTATTTTTTAGAAATTATTTAGTCGAAAAAGATTTAGGAAAGCTATTTATAAATAAAGAAAAATGGAAAATCATTTTATTGAAGCTTCTTATAAGTATTGTTTTCTTACTTTTACTAAGAGGTTATGCTTCATCAATTCGTAATGTGATTTTTGATTCTTCAATTTTATATTTCAAGACCAACAATTTAATTCCGGAAGCACCCATTTTATTTCTTCAATTTTCAGTTTTAATTTTTAGCTTATCCTTCTTTTTAGTAAGCATTATTTTGGTTTTTCTATTAGTTGGCAAACCGGACAAAGGAAGTGCCTTAAAATCATATGTGATTTATTTAATAATACTTGAGCTATTGGGATATATTTTTGATTATGTCCAAATTGATCCTCAAGGCACTGATTTTATTAGGATAATTTTTATACTGGGAGCGTTTGTATTTACTTATCGGCTACTTTATTATCCCGTATCACGAATAAACAGATATCTCAGTTATTTGTTCTTTATTTCATTTATTTCAATTAACCTTTTAATACACTATAATTATTTGTTGGAAAGAGAATCACTGAAAACTTCGGCCATTAATTTTACAAGACCCGATATAAACTTATCAAAATTTTTGCTTAGAGAAACAATGGTCGAAGCAAAGGAAACAATTAAGAAGGAAGGTTTTTTGGAATCGGAACAAATCGATTTTGATGCTTTGGTTTTTGCTATTTGGAGCAGAAGCCCATTACAAAGAGAAGCTTTGAGCAGTGAAATTTTAATTGTAGATTCAAATGAAAAAATATTGGGCCGATATGCATTTATCTTTAAAGAAAAGGATGTTGAAAAAATTAGAAACAAAAATAAATTTTTATTCGATAACGAAATAACCGAAATGGCGGTTTTTGAATCGAATGGTGAGCATCCCTACGTTAAAGCTGTTTCACCAATTTATTTCAAAGACGGTTCAATAGGATATCTTATAGCGGCAGTAAATTACGGATTGAATAAAGCTTTATTTGCCAACAAAGCTGAGTTTTTAACCGAGCAATTATCTTTTATAAATTCTCCGGTTAAGTTGAAGGATTTGTTGATTTTTGATTTTCAAAAAAACAAATTGATAAATTTTTATGGGAACTTTTATCCTCCGTATCAATTGCAACAACAAATAATAAAGGGTAGCTTCGAGGGTGATTACGATAAGTGGATGAAATTGAAAGTTAATAATAACAGCTATTTTGCTTACGTAATAAAGTATGATGATGAAAATGAAAAAATTCTATCGGTTGCATTGCCCGAAAAACTTTTTACCAAAGATTTATTCGACTTCTTCAAATTATTTTTTATTCACTCATTTTTTATTTTTCTAACTATTATTGTTTACAGTATTTACAAGTTCAAAGAATTTTTAGAAATAAAATCTGCATTCCGAACAAAATTATTTGTTTCATTTTTTATAATAGCAATTGTACCGTTAATATTTTTAGCCTTTTATTTTAGAAATTTAACCGAGAACAGAAATCAAGAAGCATCATTCTATAAATTACGCAAAAGAGCGGTGCGCGTAGATAAACTTTTAAAATTAAACGATATTTCAAGTGTGCCCAAATTTGTTCGGGTTTGTAACAAGATAAAAGAAAATGTGGGAATTGATTTTTCAATTTATCATGAGCAAAAATTATTTTATAGCACACAAACCGAGCATTATACAAGCGGGTTGTTTTCATTATATTTAAACCCGATAGCCTATCAAAACACCAAATTCAAAGGGTTTAACGAATTTGTTAATAATGAAAAACTTTTAAATTTAAGCTATAATGTGTTTTATTATAAAACCAATCTTAATGGAATTGATTATGTGATTAGTGTAAATGATATCTTTAATGATTTTTTATTGCCAATGTCGGCAAGCGAAGTTGATATGTTTTTGTTCGGGAGCTATTCATTGGCGGTTATATTGGTATTAATTATTAGTACGATTATTGCAAATCAGATTTCAAGCCCGATAAATAAATTAACCTCGGCAACCCGAGCAGTGGCAAAAGGGAATTTGGAATTGAAAATAGATTACAAAACAAAAGGGGAAATAAAAGAACTGATTGACGGGTTTAATTTAATGTTGGACGATATTATAAAATCCAGAAAGGAATTAGCTGAAGCGGAACGACAAAATGCTTGGAAAGAAATGGCGCGTCAAGTTGCTCACGAAATAAAAAACCCGCTAACACCAATGAAATTAGCAGTGCAGCAATTGATTATTGCTTACAAAGATAAATCACCGAAGTTTGACGAAATATTTGAAAAAGTAACCTCAACTTTTGATGAGCAAGTAGATACCCTGCGAAATATTACCAACGAGTTTTCAAATTTCGGAAGAATGCCCAAAAGCAATCTCAAACAAATTGAATTAATTAATCTTATTAAAAATGTTTGTAATTTGTATGTTGATGATAGAGTTGAAATTACTTTTGAATATTCCGAAAGCGAAGTTTTAATTGAATCGGATGAAGACCAATTAAAAAGAGTTTTAATAAATTTAATTAGAAATGCTATTCAAGCTTTAGCAAAGAAAATTAAAATTAAATTGATTGTGGAAAATGATATCCAAATTTTTATCTCTGATAATGGTACCGGAATACCGACCGAAATTCAGAATAAAATATTTGATGCGAATTTTACCACTAAATTGGAAGGAATGGGATTGGGATTGAATATAACGAAATCTTACATTGAACAATTAGGTGGTGAATTAAAATTATATAAGTCTAATAAAAACGGTACTACTTTTCAAATTAAAATTCCAAAACAAAATTGAAACTTACTGATTATCAAAAAAAAGCATTGGAATATGATACTCATGTATCATTAACCGCAAACGCCGGTAGTGGCAAAACGGCAATCTTAAGCAAAAGATTTGTTAAAATTGTTCTTGAAAATGATTTAACATTAAAAAATATTGTTGCCATTACTTTTACTGAAAAGGCTGCAGGAGAATTATATTCAAAAATTCTGAAAGAAATTAATTCCCAATTAGAGCAGGAAACAGAATTAGAGAAAATTAATAAATTACAGAAACTCAGGGACCAAATAATATCAGCTAATATCTCAACAATTCATTCGTTTTGTACAGGTGTTCTCAGAGAATTTCCGGCTGAAGCTAACATCGACGCCAATTTTGCAACCATGAACGGTTTGGAAGCTTATGAATTGCAAAATCAAATTCTTGATAAATTTGTTAATGGGAAACTTGATGCTAATGATTCGAATATCAAATATTTAATAAAAATTCTTGGCTCAAAATCTAATTTTAAAAATCAATTTATTAATCTTTTGGCAAAACGTAAGAATCTTTTACTTCTTTATGAAAAAATATATTCAAAACCATTAAATGAAATTTTAACATTTTTTGATTTTTTTGTAAAAGAAAAATTTAAAGAATTTTTTTCGGATGAAATCGATTCAATTATTTTGAACTTAAAGGAAATTATTTCCGATAGCGATAAAATAAGTAATATACATATTGAAGTTTCAAGCGAAATTCAAAGATATAATTCTACAGTAAATTTCGATGAAAAACTAAAATTCTTGAAAAGTATTATTGAAATGGCTTTCACTCAGAAATTTGAGTTGCGAAAAAAACTGCTGAAAGAGGACCCTGAAAATCGGTACGCCTTTTCAAAAGCCACTCTTAAAACAATATATGAGTTTAGTAACTCATATGTTGAAAACGGGAAAAGTGAAAATGAAAATCTTATAAAATTTAGCAAAATATTAATTGAAGAATTCTTCCAATTTTCAAAGCACTATGAAAATGAAAAGGACAAAAACAGTCTTTTAGATTTTGACGATTTGCTTATTAAAACTTATGAATTGTTGAAAGATGATAAAGTGGTAGCAGAGTTATCGGAGCGATTTCAATTTGTTATGATAGATGAGTATCAAGATACTGATGAATTACAATATCAAATCTTTATGCCGATTCTTGAACAGCTTAAAAAAGGCAACTTGTTTGTGGTGGGTGATGAAAAGCAAAGTATTTATAAATTCAGAGAGGCTGAGATTGAAGTATTTGAAAAAACCAAAAGAGATATTGAAAATACTTCGGGTAAACAAGCTTCAAAAATTTTACCCCATAGTTTTAGGCTTTCAGAACCAATAGCTTTTTTTGTGAATTATGTTTTTGAAACTATTTTGGCAAATCCGAAAACAATTTTTAATGAAGTTAAATTCAGTAAACTAATTTGTGGTAAAGATGATAATGCAACAGGCGAAGTTGAAATATTATTGGTTGAACAGGATAGTGAACATGAATTAAAAATTGAAGAGTTGGAAAAAAGGGAGGCGGAATTAGTAGCAAAGAAGATTATGACTTTATTAAATACCGAACAGCAACTAACTCAGCTTAAATCAACAATAGCAGTGCTTTGCAGAAAAAGGGCACAATTTAAATCCTTGGAAAATGCTTTTCTGAAATATCAAATTCCATTTGTTGTTGTAAAGGGAACAGGATTTTATCAAACACAAATTATCCGAGATATATTTTCATACATTTCTTTTTTGCTTAATCCTAAAGATGATATTTCACTTGCAGCAATTTTACGTTCTCCATTCTTTTTGATCTCAGATAATTTATTGTTCAATATTTCAAGTTCAAAAGGTATAAGCTTAATAGAAAAATTAAAAACTTTTTCTACCACTAATAAAATTGTTGAAAATATTTATAATAAATTAAATCGGAATATTTTACTTGTAAATAAAGTGGCACCTTATAATTTAATTGAAAAGATTTTGTTAGAGTCGGGTTACTTTTATATTGAAAGCTATTGTGACGAAAGTGAACAAAATATTTTAAACTTGAAAAAATTTATGCAAATAGTTTCCGACTATTTTCAACAGGGTTTTAAAACACTAAATGATTTCTCGGAATTTTTAAAAAAATCAATTTCCGAAAACATCACAGAAGCTAATGCACAGATAATAAAATTGAATGCAGTTCAAATTATGACAATCCATAACTCAAAAGGATTGGAATTTGAGTCTGTTTTTGTTTTTGGAATGAACAGACAGGGAAACTTTGACGAAATTAGAAAGGGGGAAATTGGAATTGATAAAAATTTTGGTGTTTTGGCAAAACTTCCGCCAAAAAATAATTTTTTTGAAAAATATACCACTTCTCCAATTTTATCACTTTTTAATTATTATTCAAGCAAAAGAGAATTGGCTGAAGCCAAGCGATTGCTTTACGTGGCTTTAACCAGAGCAATTAAAAATTTATATTTATGCGTTTCCGTATCAACAAGAAATAAAAATTCTTTTTGGGATTTAATTTCCAAAATCACTGTTTTTGATTTAACAAAAAAAAATATCTCTTTCTCGGGTGAATTGTGGAAAAGAAATAGTGCAAAAAATATTGATGAGAAAATCAAATATAATTTAATTGTTCCAATTAGAAGAGAAATAGCAGGTGGGAATATTTTGCACAAAATACCGGTCAATAATATTTCTAAAAAAGATTTGACAATTGAAATTAAAGATTTTCCGAAACGTGAAATAATTTCCGCAACAAAAATAGCAGTATTTAATCAATGTCCCACAAAATATCAACTGACCTATGAGTTAGGATTTAACAAACTTTTAAATTTGTTTGAAGATGAAAATAATTTATTACAGTTTGAATTTAGTAATAAAGAACATGATTTGCTTGCAAGTAATTTGGAGGGAAAAGATATATATATACCGGGAAGAATGTTCGGTTCACTGGTTCATAAGATTTTGGAAGAGAACATTAGTTTGAGCGAGCTCCAACTCAAATTACCAATTCTAATAAAGAAGATGCATTCATGGAATTACGATATTTTGATGTTAAATAAATTAATGTCAAAATTAAATTCAATGCTTAATGTTTATTATAAATCAATAAATTTTAATGAACTTAATGCAATTGGCAAGTATTATAATGAGTATGAAATATATGCGGGTGAAGGAGAGTATTATTTATTCGGGATAATTGATAAGTTACTATTTAAAGATGATAGAATTTTAATAGTTGATTTTAAGACTGATGATATTGGGGAAGATGAACTGCAACAGCGATTTGAAAATTATAAAACACAATTGGATTTTTATGCTTATATACTAAATAAGATTTACGGCGATAAGCTTAAGATTGAAATTCGAATTATATTTTTGCATTTTCCGAATAGAGTTTTCAAATCAATTTTCTCGAAAAGTGATTCACAAAAAATTAAAGATTTATTAAACACTTACATTGTAGCAATTAGAAATGATGTATATTCAAAAAATTTATCTCACTGTAGGCAATGTAAATTTTATATTAGCAATGATTGTATAAAAAAAGATAAAAAGAAATTTCCCGGAGGGAATAAATGAAAAATATTAAATTGGTGATACTACAGATTTTAGTGGTATTTCTTTCAGCATGTTCAACAATTCCAACAGAGTATTTTGGTGGTAATGAGTTTTTTTATACGCCGCCGGA